>JASHPW010000106.1 GCA_030037895.1 Xanthobacteraceae bacterium
GACCTGCCGGCTTGAGGAATCGCGCAGCCGCGCCAGGGTGACGTGGGGCGTGTATTTGCGCCCCTCGGGCTCGAGGCCGAGTCGGCGCAGCAGCCGCTCGTGCTCGGCCTGCAGCTCCATGAGCGGCGCGACCGGCGCGCTCGCGGCGACGACGGCGCGCGGCTTGCGGCCGCCGAACGCGGAAAGGCCGTCGAGGCGCAGTTCGAACGACGCGCGCCGCACGCCGGCGAGCAAGCCGGCAATCTCGCGCGCCAGGACGTCGTCGACGTCGCCGATGAAGCGCAGCGTCAGGTGATAGTTCTCCGGATCGATCCAGCGCGCACCCGGCAGACCGCCGCGCATCATGGCGAGCGACTGGGCGACGCCGGACGGTATTTCAAGACCGGTGAACAGACGGGGCATGACAATTTGCGGCTCGTCGCCGCGATTCGCGGGACCCGCAGCATGCGGGGATCGGCGGCGACGCGCAACCGTCTCTCACTGCGGCGGACGAACGCGCGCGACGAGTTCCTCCACTTTCGGCAAGATGCGCGTGACGATCCTGTCGACCCCCGCCGCGTTCGGATGCAGGCCGTCGTGTTGCGTGAGGCCGAGGTCGGCGGCGACGCCGTCGAGAAAGAAAGGATAGAGCAATACGCCGTATTTGGCGGCAAGCTCGGGATAGATACGCTCGAACGATTGGCCGTAAGCGGTTCCCAAGTTCGGCGCCGCGCGCATGCCGCACAGCAGAACCGCGATGTGACGCTCGGTCAGGCGGCGCAGGATGGCGTCAAGCGCGTTGCGCGTCACCTCCGGGTCAAGACCGCGCAGCATGTCGTTGGCGCCGAGTTCGAGGATGACGGCATCGGTCCCCTGCGGCACCGACCAATCGAGCCGCGCCAGCCCGCCGGAGGCGGTATCGCCGGAGACGCCGGCATTCTCGATCTCTGCGGCAATGCCTTGCGCCGCGAGCGCCTTTTGCAAGCGGGACACGAAGCCGTCCTTTTCGGGCAAGCCCAGACCCGCCGTCAATGAGTCGCCGAGCACCACTACCTTGACCGGCACACCGGCAGTCGCCGGCGGAACGGCCGTCGACGACACGCTGCAAGCCGCCGCGATGGCCGCCATCCGCACGATTTGGAAGAGACCCGTCCACCACCCATATGATCGGGCACGAAGCGACGGTGACAGGCGCGGGTCAGCCGGAAACATGAATGACACGTCGGGGCGTCCTTTCGCCGGCGACGCCGTTGCGCTGAGCGGGGTCAATCTGTCGCTCGGCCGCGGCGCCGGCCGGGTCCATATCCTCAGAGACATCGACCTGAATATAGGACGCGGCGAGGCCGTGGGCCTGCTCGGGCCGTCCGGCTCCGGCAAATCGACGCTGCTCATGGTGATGACCGGCCTCGAACGGGCCGACAGCGGCTCGATCGTGGTCGCCGGGCAGGCTCTGCACAAGCTCGACGAGGACGACCTCGCGCGCTTTCGCGGCCGCACCATCGGCATCGTCTTCCAGGCTTTCCACCTGATCCCGACCATGACCGCGCTGGAAAACGTCGCGGTGCCGCTCGAGCTCGCCGGCGAGCGCGACGCGTTCGCCCGCGCGGAATGCGAGCTGGCGGCGGTCGGACTCGACGGCCGCTTCGGCCATTATCCGGCCGAACTGTCGGGCGGCGAGCAGCAGCGCGTCGCGCTCGCCCGCGCGCTCGCGCCGCATCCCGCGATCCTCGTCGCCGACGAGCCGACCGGCAATCTCGACGAGTCAACCGGACGCGACATCATCGAGCTTCTGTTCCGCGGCTATCGCCAGCAGGGCACGACGCTCGTGCTCGTCACCCACGACACGGCGCTGGCCGGGCGTTGCGATCGCGTATTGCACATGCATTCGGGTCGGATCGCCTCCTCATGATCCCGCTGGCACTGCGTTTCGCTTGGCGCGAGCTGAGCGGCGGATTGCGCGGCTTCGGCGTCTTCGTCGCCTGCATCGCGCTCGGCGTCATGGCGATCGCCGGGATCGGCTCGGTTGCGCAAAGCCTCTCCGACGGGCTGTCGCGCGCGGGCGGCGTGATCCTCGGCGGCGACCTCGCCTTTTCGCTGGTCCAGCGCGAAGCCAACGCCGGCGAGCGCGCCTTCCTCGCCGCGCGCGGAACGGTGTCGGTTGCGGCCACGCTGCCGACGATGGCGCGCACCGGCGACGGACGAACCGCGTTCGTCGAGATCAAGGCCGTCGATGGCGACTATCCGCTGTACGGCGCCGTCGCCACCGAGCCGGACATGCCGCTTGCGGCGCTGTTCGCGCGCAAGCGCGCGGCTTTCGGCGCCGCCGTCGATCCCGCTTTGCTCTCACGGCTCGATCTCAAGATCGGCGATCGGATCACCATCGGCAATGCCGCGGTCGAGCTGCGCGCGAGGCTGACCGGCGAGCCGGACAAGCTCTCCGGCGGCATCGGCTTCGGGCCGCGCGTGCTCATGAGCGAGGCGGCGCTGCGCGCAAGCGGGCTGCTCCAGCCCGGCAGCCTGGTGCGCTGGCACTACCGCTTGCGCCTGCCGGATTCCTACGCAAGCGACGGCGCGGTGGCATCGGTCGAAAGACAGGCCCGAGCGGCGTTTCCGAACGCCGGCTGGGACATCCGCACGCGCCGCAAGGCGGCGCCGCAACTCGAACGCAATGTCGAGCGCTTCAGCCAGTTCCTCACGCTCGTCGCCTTGACCGCGCTCCTTGTCGGCGGCGTCGGCGTGGCCAATGCGGTCGCGAGCAAGCTCGCGCGCAAGCAGGAGGCGATCGCCACCATGAAGGCGCTCGGCGCCACGAGCGGCATTGTCTTTGCCATTTATTGCTCAGAGATCGTGCTGGTCGCACTGTTCGCCGCCTTCCTTGGTGCCGGGCTCGGCGCGGCGCTGCCGTTCGCGATCGCGTCGGCCTTCGGCGCGGTCATTCCGCTTCCGGTCACGCCTTCGGTCCATCCGGCGACACTGACGCTGGCGATCGGGTACGGAGTCCTGACGGCGCTCGCCTTTGCGCTGTGGCCGCTCGGCCGTGCGCGCGACGTTTCGGTGTCCATGCTGTTTCGCGATCAGATTGCGACCGAACGCCGCTGGCCGCGACGCCGCTACGTGGTCGCGGCCGGATCGATCGTCGCCGTGCTCGCGGCGCTTGCGATCCTCGCCGCTTATGACCGCCGCCTGGCGGCGATTTTCGTCGCCGCCGCCGCCGTCGTCTACGCGGCGCTGCGGCTCGGTGCGGCGCTCGCAACGGGATTGGCGCGCCGTCTGCCGCGGGCACGTTCCACTCTGTTGCGATTGGCCATCGTCAACATCTCCCGGCCGGGCGCCTTGACGCCGGGCGTCGTGCTCTCGCTCGGCCTCGGCCTGTCGCTGCTGGTCGGCTTGGTCGAGATCGACGGCAATCTGCATCGTCAGTTCGCCGCGGCCCTGCCGAAAAAGGCGCCTTCGTTCTACTTCCTCGATATCGCTTCGGCCGAGGCCGACCGTTTCGACGCCTTCGTGCGCGCGCAGGCTCCGGGCTCCAGGCTGGAGCGCGTGCCGATGCTGCGCGGCCGCATCGTCGCCGCCAACGGCATCAAGGCCGAGAATCTCAGGCCCGGAGAAAGATCGGCCTGGGTGTTGCGCGGCGACCGCGGCATCACCTATTCGACCACGATTCCGCAGGGTTCACGCCTCGTCGCCGGGCGATGGTGGGCCGCCGACTATGCCGGACCGCCGCTCGTTTCGCTGGAAAGCAAGACCGCCGAGGATTTCAACCTCAAGCCCGGCGACACCATCACCGTCAATGTGCTCGGCCGCAATGTGACGGCCACGATCGCCAATTTGCGTGCGGTCGATTGGCAAAGCCTCGGCATCAATTTCGTTCTGGTGTTTTCGCCCGGCACTTTCAGCGGCGCGCCGCACACCGATATCGCGACGCTGACGTTTGCCGACGGCGGCACGACCGAGGAGGAAGCGTCGCTCGTCAAGGCGCTGGCCGACACCTTCCCCGCCATCTCCGCCGTGCGTGTCAAGGACGCGCTCGATGCGGTCGACCGGATCGTCGGCAACTTCCTCCTGGCGCTGCGCGGCGCCAGCTTGGTGACGCTCCTCGCCGCGGCCCTGGTGCTGGGCGGCGCACTCGCCGCCGGCCAGCGTTTCCGCATCTACGACGCGGTGGTCCTGAGGATGCTGGGAGCGACGCGCGCGCGGCTTCTCGCCGCCTACGCGCTCGAATACCTTCTCATCGGTCTTGCGGCCGTGCTGTTCGGCATCGCAGCGGGCTCGCTTGCCGCCGATCTCGTCGTCACTCGGGTGATGGAATTTCCCTTCGTCTGGATGGGCGGCCGGGCGGGCGGCATAGCGTTTGCCGCCCTCTTGGTCACGGTTGCGCTCGGCCTTGCCGGCACGTTCACTGCGCTCAGCCACAAGCCCGTAAGGGTGCTGAGGAATCTTTAACCTGCCGGACGCGCGCCTGAGCGGCCGCAGGAGCAAGATGAACGAATGGTAACCGTCGCAAATATCGCACACGGCCATCTGGCGCAGGCCGGCCTTTGCCATTAGATTCCAGCCATACCGGCGTCCGGTTCCCGGACGCAAACCCGGCGCATGTCGGGATCAAACAGGGGTATTCTATGTCGGACTTCGACCGGAATATCGCGACCGCCCGGACCGGCTATCGCACGGATCGGGTCGCGATCGACGCGGGTCTGCGCGCCTACATGATCCGCGTCTACAATTACATGACCGCCGGCGTGGCGCTGACCGGACTGGTCGCTTGGTTCGCCTATCAGGCTGCGGGCGGCGATTCGATCGCGATCGTAGGGAACTCGATCACCGGACTCACGCCGTTCGGCCACGCCATCTTCGGCAGCCCGCTGATGTGGCTTTTCATCCTGGCGCCGCTCGGATTGGTGATGCTGCTGAGCTTCGGCATCAGCCGGCTGGCGGCGGGCACGGCATTGACGCTGTTCTTCGTCTATGCCGGCCTGCTCGGGCTGTCGCTGGCGTCGATCTTCCTCGCCTATACCGGGGCGTCGATCACCCGCGTGTTCTTCATCTCGGCGGCGACGTTCGGCGCCATGAGCCTTTACGGCTACACGACCAAGCGCGATCTGACTGCCGTCGGCTCGTTCATGTTCATGGGCCTGATCGGCATCATCATCGCCAGCCTGGTCAACATCTTCCTGCAGTCGAGCGGACTTTACTGGGTGATATCGGTGCTTGGCGTGCTCATCTTCGTGGGGCTGACCGCCTACGACACCCAGAGCATCAAAGAAATGTACAGCCCGATGGACGACGGCACCGTCGCCGGCCGCAAGGCGGTCATGGGCGCGCTGCGGCTCTATCTCGACTTCATCAACCTGTTCCTGATGCTATTGCGCCTGTTCGGCGACCGCCGCTGAGCCGTCAGCAATAGAACCGACAAAGAGTTCAACGCCCCGGGCCTCGACCCGGGGCGTTTCTGCTTTAACGTCGGGCTGCGCCGTCGCGGGACGTGCGCAAGCAGAGTAGCGCTGCAAAGGCGGCAAGACAAAGCGCTACGGAAACGAGAATGACAGAAACTCCCATCCTGTCGAGCAGGAGACCGAAAACGAGCGGCGCGAAAGCCTGTGCGGCACGCGCCGGCGCGCCGAGGAGGCCGGTGCGCTCGCCATAGCCCTGCGGGCCGAAGACTGCCAGCGGCACGGTGCCGCGCGCGATCGTCAAGAGGCCGTTGCCGGCGCCGTAGAAAACGGCGAACGCCGCCGCCGCCGCGGGACCGATGACGGCAAAGACGACAGCCCCAATGGGATGCAGGAGCGCCGCGATCCGCGCGGACACCAGCGGATGGCTCCGCCGCAGGACGAAGAATTCGACCAACCGCGCGGCCACCTGCGCCGGTCCGACCAGAGCGGCCGCGGCAATCGCTTGCAGCGGCGTGGCGCCGGCCCGTTCGAGCAAGCGCGGCAGGTGCGCCGCCATTGCGCCGGTCACGAACCACGCCGCGGCAAACACGAACGCCAGCAGGAACATCTCCTTGTACGGCTTCCAGCCGATCGAATGTTCGGCGGGACGGGGACGATGCGCGGGGCGCGCGGGGACGGGCAACAGCAGATTGAGCGGCAGACCGAAAACGATGTTGAGCCCAGCCCAGACCAGCAACGTCTCGCGCCAGCCGAGCGCATCGTTCAAGAAAGTCGACAGCGGCCAACTCACCGTCGAGGCAAAGCCGGCGAACAGCGTGATGCCAGTGATCGGGCCACGCGCGTTGTGGCCGTAAAGCGCGGTGAGCGCGGCAAATCCGGCGTCGTAGAGCCCGAGCGCCATCCCGGCGCCGAGAACCGCCCAAGCCGCGAACAGCCCCGTGACTCCGTTGGCGGCCGCAAGCGCGATCAGCCCGGCCGCCAATACCACATTCGACAGCATCAACACGCCGCGCCCGCCGCGGCGATCGATCAAGCGTCCGACCGCCGGGCCGGCGAATGCGGCGATCAGCAAGGCCGCCGAGAACGCGGCGAAAACCCATGCGCGCGGAACGTCGATACTGGCGGCGATCGGGTCGGCAAGGATCGCCGGCAGGTAATAGCTTGAGGCCCAGGCGAGCGTTTGCGAGATTCCGAGCGCCGTGACGACGCCGCCGCGCGATCGGACGGACTCTCTGTTGTCGCGCGCTTCGGCCAAGCCGACCTGCCGGTTTCAAGCGCGGCCGCCTGCAGGCGCCGCGCGGGCGCACTCAGCCGGCAACCACGCGGATTGACCGATCCAGCGCCCCGAGCACGCGCTCCAACTCTTGCCCGCGCCGCACGATGTGACCCGTCGCCGAGATCACGCTGTAGGCATCTTGCCGGCGCCCGAGCCGCGAATTTTTCTCGATCCGGTAGATGGGGAATTCGCAGGCGCGGCGGAAAACGGAAAATACCGCGCGATCCTTGAAAAAATCGATGGCGTAATCGCGCCACTCGCCGGCGGCGACCTTGCGGCCGTAGAGACTGAGAATGCGGTCGAACTCGTGCCGGTTGAAGGTGACCTCACTTGCGGAGGCGATCGGGTAAAGCTCGCGCCCGCCACCCCCGCGCCGGGGCGCCCCATCGCGCTCAGCGCGATGGGGACCCCGCCACGCGCTCGGTTCGACTTCGCCGAATGCCATGCGGCGCCTCCTTTGTCATTGAAGCTTCGCGGTCGCTTCATGATCGCGCCCGGCGGCGGCGGCGGCAAGGGCTTTGCGCGCGTGCCGGGCATAACCGGTGGATTGGCGCGTTGAGAGTGATTCCCGCTCAACCCGCGGCAGGTGCGGCATTTTTGACCGGTGGAATCACGGATTCGTTAGGCTAATCATAATGCGGCCCTATTTCGGCCCAGCACACGCCAAGCTGGACTGCGAAACAGCGGTCTGTTGCCTCAGGGCCCGGTCTGGATCGCGCTCCGGATTCCTCAGCCCCCCAGCCCCCCGGGGCGTGGACGGACCGGGCCAGAGTTGTGTTCCGCGTACGGTTCAATCCCCCCAATCTTCAGGCCGGCCGTATGCCGGCCTTTTCTTTCAGGTGAAGGAGGACGGACGACAGAGGAGAGATCGCATCCATCATCTGTCGTCTGTCATTTGTCCTCCGTCATCCGTCATCTGTCCTCCGATCGGCACGAATGCCGCGCCGAGGATGATGCCGGGCTTGTCGCGCGTGCCCTCCTGCACCATCAGGGCGGCGGCGTCGATCTCCCCGGTCTTGATCTTGGAGACCGGGACGTTCCAGGTCGAATCGGTCCCCGTCCAGTCGCCGAGCTTCAGCCAACGCCGCACCACGTTGTGGTAGGTCACGGTGCGTCCGTGATTTTCGCCGCGGCCGATTTGGACCGCCACTGATCGCGCGAGCGGGCAAAGCCACACTTCGCCGCCGATGTGCCGGTTTTCCGCAGATCCGATCTTGACGTTCAAATTGCCGCCGCCGACCGACATCAGCACCGGTACCGACATGATGACGGGATTGCGGTCGGTCTGCTCGATCGTGTGTTCGATGGCGGCGCGGTCGCTGCCGAGCACGTGCATGCTGCCGTTGACCACGATTTGCGGCGTATAGACCTGTCGATCGCCACGCATCCGCGCATAGGCGCGCTGCCGCGCCGAATGCGCCGGACTGGCGAGCGTATCCTTCCAGCCGAGATAGTCCCAATAGTCGATCGGTACGCTGACGGCGACGAGCGACGGATCGCGCGCGAGTTCGCCGAGAAGCTTGTCCGCCGGAGGGCAGGACGAGCACCCTTGACTGGTAAACAGTTCAAGAAGGGCCTGCGGTTGGCCGGCGCCGGCAAGGCCGTAGGTCGCTATCAGGACGCTGGCGATGATGGGTGCCGACGCGAGGCGGCGACGCAGCATTCCGATCTCCACCCCCGCTGGCCCCTCGATGAGGATTGGCAATGCTCATAGATACCGGGCGCGCCACTCGCCCGCCACTCAATTCACGGTGAGGAAGCGACGCCTATGCGGCGAGGTGGCGAAGCACATACTGCAATATGCCGCCGTTGCGGTAGTAATCGAGCTCTTCGACCGTATCGATGCGGCAGATCAGCGGCACGCGCTTGAGGCCGCCATCGGCCGCGATGATTTCGGCAATGAGCCGCTGGTGCGGCTTGAGATCGCCGTGCAGTCCGCGCAGCGTCACCTGCTCGTCGCCCTTGAGCCCAATCGTCTGCCAGGAGGTGCCTTCCTCGAATACCAGCGGCACCACGCCCATGCCGACCAGATTGGAGCGGTGGATGCGTTCGAACGATTGCGCGATCACGGCGCGGACACCCAAGAGAATCGTGCCCTTGGCCGCCCAGTCGCGCGAAGAGCCGGTGCCGTATTCCCTGCCGGCGAACACCACGAGCGGCACGTTCTCGCTCTTGTAGCGCATGGCCGCGTCGTAGATCGTCATGCGCTGGCGCGAGGGATAATGGACCGTGTAACCGCCCTCGACGCCGGGCACCATCTGATTCTTGAGGCGGATGTTGGCAAAGGTGCCGCGCATCATCACCTCGTGATTGCCGCGCCGCGTGCCGTACTGGTTGAAATCGATCGGCTTGACCTTGTGATCGAGGAGATATTTGCCGGCCGGCGAATCCACCTTGATCGAGCCCGCCGGCGAAATGTGGTCGGTGGTGATGGAGTCGAGGAACAGGCCGAGGATGCGCGCATCGATGATGTCGGTCGGCGGCTCGGCCCGGCGCGACATGCCGGAGAAATAGGGCGGGTTCTGCACGTAGGTCGATTTGCGATCCCAGGGAAAAGTCAACGCGCCCTGCACGCTGATCCTGCGCCAGTTCGCTTCGCCCTTGAACACGTCGGCATATTTGCGCGTGAACATCTGCCTGGTGATGTTCTTGCGGATGAATTCGTTGATCTCCCGGCTCGACGGCCAGAGATCCCGCAGGTACACCTTGCGGCCTTTCTGGTCGATGCCGAGCGGCGCCTTGGCGACGTCGATCTGCATCGAGCCGGCGATCGCATAGGCGACGACGAGCGGCGGCGAGGCGAGATAATTGGCGCGCACGTCGGCGTTGACGCGGCCCTCGAAATTGCGATTGCCGGAGAGTACCGCGGCGGCAACGAGATCGTTATCGTTGACCACCTTGGAAATCTCCGGCGGCAACGGGCCCGAATTGCCGATGCAGGTGGTGCAGCCGAAGCCGACGAGATTGAAGCCGAGCTTGTCCAGGTCCTTTTGCAGGCCCGATTTGTCGAGATATTCGCCGACCACCTGCGAGCCGGGCGCCAGCGAGGTCTTCACCCACGGCTTGACCGCAAGGCCCTTCGCCACCGCCTTGCGGGCCAAGAGCCCGGCCGCGATCATCACGCTTGGATTCGAGGTGTTGGTGCAGGAGGTAATCGCCGCGATCACCACGTCGCCATGACCGAGCGTATCCTTTCGCCCCTCGACCGGAACGCGCTTGTCGAGCTCGGCCGCCTTGCCGAATTCCTTGTCCATCGCCTGCGCGAATCCGCTCTTGACCTCTTTGAGCGGCACCCGGTCCTGCGGGCGCTTCGGGCCGGCGAGCGACGGCTCGACCGAAGCAAGCTCGAGCTTGAGCACATCGGTGAAGACCGGATCCGGCGTCGTCCTGGTGTGATACATACCCTGCGCCTTGGCATAAGCCAGCACCAGCGCGATCCGCTCCGCCGGTCGGCCGGTATCGCGCAGATAGCGGATAGTGTCGTCGTCGATCGGAAAGAAGCCGCAGGTAGCCCCGTATTCCGGCGACATGTTGCCGAGCGTGGCACGATCCTCGATCGACAGATTCGCCAAGCCCGGACCGAAATATTCGACGAATTTGCCGACGACGCCGCGCTTGCGCAGCATCTGCGTCACGGTGAGGACGAGATCGGTCGCGGTGACGCCCTCCCTGAGCTTGCCGTTGAAGCGCACTCCGATCACTTCCGGCAGCAGCATCGAATAGGGTTGGCCGAGCATGGCAGCCTCGGCTTCGATGCCGCCCACGCCCCAGCCGAGCACGGACAATCCGTTCACCATGGTGGTGTGCGAATCGGTGCCCAGCAGCGTGTCCGGATAGGCAAGCTCGGTCGCGGCGACCTTGTCCGCAAACTTGACCTTCGTTTTCGCCGTCCAAACCACATGGGAAAGATATTCGAGGTTGACTTGGTGGCAGATGCCGGTGCCCGGCGGCACCACGCGGAAATTCTCGAACGAGCGCTGCGCCCATTTCAGAAATCGATAACGTTCCTGATTCTGCTTGTACTCTTCCTCGACATTCTTCTTGAACGCGGCGTTGTTGCCGAAAAAATTGACCACGACCGAATGGTCGATGACGAGGTCCACGGGCACCAGCGGATTGATCTTTTTCGGATCGCCGCCGAACATCTTCATGGCGTCGCGCATGGCGGCGAGATCGACCACCGCGGGCACGCCGGTGAAGTCCTGCATCAGCACGCGCGCCGGCCGGAAGGCGAGTTCGCGCTCGGAGGTCTTGGTCTTGAGCCATTGCGCGACCGCCTGGATGTCCTCCTTGGTGACCGAACGGCCGTCCTCGTTGCGCAGCAAATTCTCAAGCAGCACCTTGAGCGAGAAAGGCAGCCGCGTGATCCCCTTGAGCCCGTTCTTTTCCGCGGCCGGAAGGCTGTAGAAGGCGTAGGTCTTGGAGCCGACCTTGAGCGGCCGCAAGCACTTGAAGCTGTCGAGCGAATTCATGACTATTTTCCCATCCTGCCGGCCGGCCGCCGGCGTAATCGGAGATAAATTTATCGCCAAACAGACGCCAACGGACCGTTGATGGTCGGACGCGGCAGGCGCCGCCAACGCGCCGCTGCCCGTTCCGCGGCTTATAAGGTCTTTTCGCGATCTGTGCCAGTTGGCAAGAAATGATCGATAAAATGTCGGGGATCGCGCGACGAAAACCGGGCAGCCGGCGCGGCTTCACCCCCGGTCCCACAGGAGTCACTGATGCGGCTTTCGGCCTCTGACCTGACCTGCCGGCGCGGCGGACGCGAGATTTTCGCCGGCGTCGGCTTTTCCGTCGCCTCCGGCGAGGCTTTGTCGATCAGCGGCCGCAACGGCGCGGGCAAGTCGTCCCTCCTGCGCATGGTGGTCGGGCTCGTGCGCATCGACGGCGGCCGGCTCGATTTGGAAGGGGGCGACCCGGAATTGACCCTGGGCGAGCAGGCCCATTATCTCGGTCACGAGGACGCGCTCAAGCCCTCGCTGTCGGTCGGCGAAAACCTGCAATTTTGGGCCGGCTTTCTCGGCGCAGGCGCCGCCGATATCGGCAAGCCCTTGACGGCGGTCGGACTCGACGTGCTCGCCGATCTGCCGGCCGCTTACCTTTCCGCCGGGCAGCGGCGCCGGCTCTCGATCGCCCGCCTCCTTGCCGTCGAGCGCCCGATCTGGCTGCTCGACGAGCCCACAAGCACGCTCGATGCCATGGCGCAGGAGCGCCTGGCCGGCTTCATGCAGACGCATCTTGCCGCTGGCGGCCTTATCCTCGTTGCGACGCATGGGCCGATCGGGCTCGACGACGCGCAGGAATTGCAGCTCGATCAGGCTGTTCCCTCCCCCCTTGCAGGAGAAGTTTGGGAAGGGGAGTCGGGAGGCGGCGCCACAACGACGCCCGTGCGTCGCCTGACGACCTCCACCCCCACCCCCTCCCCACAAGGGGGAGGGGTTGAGGAGGAGAGATGACCCCGCTGGCGACCCTTCTCGTGCGCGACATGCGCATCGCCATGCGCGTCGGCGGCGGCGCGCTCATGGGCGTGTTGTTCTTCTTGGTCGTGGTCACCCTGGTGCCGTTCGCGCTCGGGCCCGACCTCGCGCTGCTCAAGCGGATCGGCCCGGCGATCCTGTGGCTGGCGGCGCTGCTCGCGAGCCTGCTCGCGCTCGACCGGCTGTTTGCCGCCGACCACGAGGACGGCTCGCTCGATCTCATCCTCATGGGCCGCGCGCCGCTCGAACTGGTGGTCGCGGTCAAGGGGCTCGCCCACTGGTTCACCACCGGCCTGCCGCTCGTCATTGCCGCGCCGCTGGTCGGGCTCTTTCTCAACCTCGATGTGCCGGCCGAAGCCGCTCTGGTCCTGACCTTCCTCGTCGGCACGCCGGCACTGACCTTCATCGGCCTTATAGGCGCCGCCATTGCCGTGACACTGCGTCGCGGCGGGCTGCTGCTCGCCGTGCTGGTGCTGCCGCTGACGGTGCCGGTTCTCATCTTCGGCGTTGCCGCAGCGAATGCGGCCGTTGTCGGGCCGGTCCCATTCGGGAATCCGTTCGTCGTCCTCTGTGCGCTGACGCTCGGCAGCCTGATCGTCGGACCGTTCGCGGCCGCGGCCGCGCTGCGTCAAGAAATGGAATAGCAATCCGGCTTATGCAAGGTTGAAACTCACCAGGGTCGCCGGCGTTGCGCGCAAGCGCGCAAATGTCTAGGAAACCAGTGAAGAAAGAAATTGCGATGGCCATCGTCGATTTCGCCAGTCCGTCGCGTTTCCTCAAGTTTGCCGACCGGGCGATACCATGGCTCGGCGGCGTGACGGTGCTGGCCTTTGCGTTCGCCATCAATCAGGCGATGATCGCTCCGGACGACTATCAGCAGGGCGCCACCGTCAAGATCATGTTTCTACACGTGCCCGGCGCCTGGCTCGGCATGCTGGGCTGGGCGCTGATGACGCTCGCCGCGCTCGGCACGCTCGTTTGGCGCCATCCGCTCGCCGACGTCACGGCCAAGGCGGCGGCGCCGGTCGGCGCGGCTTTCACGCTGATGTGCCTCGTGACCGGTTCACTGTGGGGGCGCCCGATGTGGGGCGCCTATTGGGTGTGGGATGCGCGGCTCACTTCGGTGCTCGTCCTTTTCCTGCTCTATCTCGGCGTCATCGCGTTGTGGCGCACGGTCGAGGATCCCTCGCGCGCGGCGCGCGCCGCCGCGATCCTCACCCTCGTCGGCGCGCTCGATCTGCCGATCATCAAGTTCTCGGTCGATTGGTGGAACACGCTGCACCAGCCGGCCTCGGTGTTTCGCCTCGGCGGTCCGACCATCGATCGGTCGATTCTCATTCCCCTGTTGGTCATGGCGCTGGCGTTCACGCTCCTGTTCGTGACCCTGCTCGTCGCCGCCATGCGCAACGAAATCCTGCGCCGGCGCGTGCGGACGTTGCGGCTCATGCAGGCGAGCGCCGCGAGCTGACGATGGAGCCGGCAAACCACATCGGCTTCATCGTGGCCGCCTACGCCGCCGCCACCGTGGTAATCGGCGCATTGGCCGCCTGGGTGACGCTCGACTACCGGGCGCAACTGCGCCGGCTCGCCGATCTCGAGCTGAAAGGCCTCACGCGCCGTTCGGCATCCAAGCGCTCCGAACTGGCCATGCGGCAGGCGAAGGAGGACGCATGACCGCCGCGGCGAACGAGCGCGCCGGTGTCGGCCGGCGCCGTATCCTCATGCTGGCGCCGCTCGTCGTTTTCTTCGGATTGGTCGTGCTGCTCCTGATCGGCCTCTATTCCGGCGATCCCTCGCGCATTCCGTCCGCGCTGATCGGCCACCCGGCGCCGCAGACACACCTGTCGCCAATCGCCGGCCTCGATCGCAACGGCGAGCCCGTTCCCGGCATCGATCCGGCCGGCTTCAAGGGCGCGGTGACCGTCGTCAACGTCTGGTCATCGTGGTGCGTGCCATGCCATGACGAGGCGCCGCTGCTCATGCAACTGGCGCGGGACGACCGCGTGCGCCTCATCGGAATCAATTACAAGGACAATCCGGACAATGCGCGGCGCTTCCTCGGCCGTTACGGCAACCCGTTCGTCGCGGCGGGCGCCGACGAGGACGGGCGCGCCGCGATCGAGTGGGGCGTCTACGGCGTGCCGGAAACGTTCGTGGTCGGCCGCGA
>JASHPW010000107.1 GCA_030037895.1 Xanthobacteraceae bacterium
GGCGAAGTCGCGCACGCGGCGCAACAGCCGGCCGGCGATGCGCGGCGTGCCGCGGGCGCGCCGCGCGATCTCGTTGGCGCCGTCGGCCGTTACGCCGATGCCGAGCACGCGCGCGCCGCGGTTGACGATCTCCTCCAACTCGGCCGCGGAATAGAAGTTGAGCCGCACCGGAATGCCGAAGCGGTCGCGCAGCGGATTGGTGAGGAGCCCGGCGCGCGTGGTCGCGCCGACGAGCGTGAATCGGGCGAGATCGATCTTCACCGAGCGCGCCGCCGGTCCGGCGCCGATGATGAGGTCGAGCTGAAAATCCTCCATCGCCGGGTAAAGGATTTCCTCGACCGCCGGATTGAGCCGGTGAATCTCGTCGATGAAGAGGACGTCGCGGTCTTCAAGGTTGGTCAGGAGCGCGGCAAGATCGCCGGCCTTGGCGATCACCGGGCCGGCGGTGGCGCGGAAATTGACGGCAAGCTCGCGCGCCACGATCTGCGCCAGCGTCGTCTTGCCGAGCCCGGGCGGTCCGACGAACAGCACGTGATCGAGCGCTTCTTTCCGCGCGCGGGCGGCGGCAATGAACACGCCGAGATTCTTGCGCACCCGCTCCTGACCGATGAACTCGGACAAGAGCTGCGGCCGCAAACTTGCCTCTGCCGCGTCCTCCGCACGGCGCTCGGCGGTGACGGCGCGATGCGGCGCGGCGGTCATGGGCAAACCCCGGCGCCGCGCGGACTAACACCCTTTCCCCGGCGGGGAGAGGTAACGAACAGTATTGTTGGCACGGCCATTCCGCTCACTGCTCCGGTCCCCGACTGTATTTGTTCGGCAGCAGATCGCCGATCGTCACCACCGCGGCCGACCTCCCATTCGGCACGATCACGCGCGCTTTCGGATCGTAGTCAAAAATCAGTTCGCGACAGGCGCCGCACGGCGACACCACGGCGATGGTCTGATCCTTTTCTGCGACCGGGGGATGGCGCACCGCGACGATGGTGTCGATCCCCGCGCCGCCGCGATCGACGATCGCGCGTCCGAGCGCGACCGCCTCGGCGCAAACCGCCATGCGGCCGAGATAAGCATCGAGATTGACGCCGGTGAAGATTTTCCCCGCGCGCGTGCGCAAGGCTGCGCCGACCTCCTGCCAGTCTTCGCGGTAACGCCGCTTGATCGCCGCGGCCGCGGCGGCGATCAATTCCCGATCCGCCTTGCTCAACCCCGCGCGCCGTTTCACTTCGCCAGCTCCTTCAAGCCGAGCCGGATGAGCGTCTTGACTTCCGCCCCTTCGCCCGCCCCGCGCGCCGCGGCGGCGACAGCGGCGGCCGCCTGCGGCTGCGCGTAACCGAGATTGACCAGCGCCGACACCGCGTCGCTCAGCGGCTGCGGCGCCCGCTTCTCATCGAGCGCGCCGGAGAGCCGTATCACGGCCGGATCGACGTCGGTATAGGCCGGCGCCTTGTCCTTAAGCTCGGTGACGATGCGCTCGGCGACTTTCGGCCCGACGCCGGGGGCGCGCGCGACCATCGCCTTGTCGCGCATCGCAATGGCCGAAGCGAGATCGGCCGGCTTGAGCGTGCCGAGCACGGCGAGCGCCACTTTGGCGCCCACCCCCTGCACGGTCTGCAAGAGGCGGAACCATTCGCGCTCGACGTCGGTCGAAAAACCGAACAGGCGGATCTGATCTTCGCGCACATGCGTCTCGATCGCGAGCGTCGCCGGCTCGCCGGTGCCCGGCAATTCCTGCAACGTGCGCGCCGAGCAATGGACGAGATAGCCGACGCCGTTGACGTCGAGGATGACCGCGTCCTCACCGTAAGAGTCGATCACGCCCTTGAGCCTGCCGATCATGGCGTTCGCTTACCTTCGTCATTCCGGGTCCGAGCGAAGCGAGGAGCCCGGAATCCATAACCACTGCGTTTGCAGAATAAGCTCAGTGCACGTTCTACAAGACCCGTGGTTATGGATTCTAGGCCCGGCCCTGCGGGCCGTCCCGGAATGACGATGTGGAAAATGCCGATCATGGCGTTCGCTCGCCTTCGTCATTCCGGGTCCGAGCGAAGCGAGGAGCCCGGAATCCATAACCACTGCGTTTGCAGAATAAGCTCAGTGCACGTTCTACAAGACCCGTAGTTGTGGATTCCGGGCCCGGCCCTGCGGGCCGTCCCGGAATGACGATGTGAAAAATGCCGATCATCTAGCCACCGCTTTTGGCGCCCCCACCTTCAAGGCGGCGTGCAGCACCGCGCTCTGCCGGTGATGCGCATGAGTCACGGCGACCGCGAGCGCGTCGGCGGCGTCGTCCGAGGACGGATCGGCCTTGGGGAGAAGGACGCCGATCATCATGCGCACCTGCGCCTTGTCGCCATGGCCGACGCCGACGATGCTCTTCTTCACCAGGTTCGGCGCGTATTCGGAAACCGGCACGCCCGCCCGCGCCGGCACCACCATGGCAATGCCGCGGGCCTGGCCGAGCTTGAGCGTCGCCGTGGCATCCTGATTGACGAAGGTCGCCTCGACCGCCGCCTCGTCCGGGCGGAATTTTTCAAGCACGCCGAGAAGCCCGTCATGAATGGCGAGAAGCCGCGCCGCGAGCGCGTCCTCCTCGCGCGTCGTCACCGAGCCGCAGCCGAGAAAAGCGAGGTGGTTGCCGGCAATCTCCACCATGCCCCAGCCGGTGCAGCGGAGCCCCGGATCGATGCCGAGAATGCGAATCGGGCGCGTCATGGTGCTCTGGTGATAGCACGCCTCACCTTTCCTTAGTCCGGGAGAGATGAAGAGGGCGCCGCGGTAACGCTGCTTTCCTACGCGCTCATCTTCGCGACCAACGCGTCGGAAATCTCGAAATTGGCATAAACATTCTGCACATCGTCGTGTTCGTTCAAGTTCTCGATCAGCTTCAACAGCTTTTCGCCCTGTTCGTCGTCGACCTCAACGGTGCTCTGCGGCCGCCAGACCAAAGCCGCCCTGCGCGGCTCGCCGAACTTTTGCTCGAGCGCCTTGGCGACGGAGCCGAAATGATCCGCCGAGGCATAGACTTCGTGGCCGTTGTCGCCGGACACGACATCATCGGCGCCGGCCTCCAAGGCGGCCTCGAACATCGCCTCGGCGCTCGCTGCGCCGGCGACGTATTCGATGACGCCGACGTGGTCGAACATGAAGGAAACCGCGCCGGTTTCGGCAAGGCTGCCGCCGCTCCTGGTGAAGGTCGAACGCACCTCGCCGGCGGTGCGGTTCCTGTTGTCGGTCAAGACCTCGACGATCACGGCGACGCCGCCCGGCCCAAAGCCCTCGTAGCGGATCTCCTCGTAGGTCTCCGCATCGCCCCCCGACGCCTTCTTGATGGCGCGCTCGATATTGTCCTTCGGCATGTTTTCCGCGCGCGCCGCGATGATCGCCGCGCGCAGCCGCGGGTTCATCGCCGGATCGGGCAGGCCGAGCTTGGCGGAGACGGTGATTTCGCGCGCGAGCTTGCCGAACAGCTTCGATTTCGCCGCGTCCTGCCGGCCCTTGCGGTACATGATGTTCTTGAACTGCGAATGTCCGGCCATGACTTGCTTTTCGTCTTCAACGTCATCCATCGACAACGCCGCGCGGCTGCGCTCTCCCGCGCCCGCGACGTGGCAATGAATTGATTTCGACGTGGTTATAGGGCGCCGCGCCGCGGAAATAAAGGCGAGGCCGACGGGAGACTCAGGGCCAGAAGGCCGGCGTCGCCTGCTCCAGGCAGCCGCCCAGGCGCACCGCGCCGACGCGTGCGGCAAGGCCGGTCGCCGGGTCGGTCTCGACGGCGACGGCGCAGAGCGTCGCCGGGCCGGAAGCGGCCTCGAACCGTGCCGATGAGATGCGGCGCGTAAAGCGCTGCAGCGGCTCCTCCTTTGCCATGCCGATCACCGAATCGTAGTCGCCGGTCATGCCGACATCGCTCATGAAGGCGGTGCCGCCGGTCATGATGCGCAGGTCGGCCGTCGGGGTGTGGGTGTGGGTGCCGACCACGAGGCTGGCGCGACCGTCGCAGAAATAGCCCATCGACTGCTTCTCGCTCGTCGCCTCGCCGTGAATGTCGATGATAACGGCGTCGGCGCCTTTGTGCAGCGGGCAGGCCGCAAGCTCGCGGTCCACAGCCGTGAACGGATCGTCGAGCGGGTCCATGAAGATGCGGCCCATGGCGTTGACCACGAGCACGTTGGCGCCATTCTTGGCCGCGAGCAGCGCGGCGCCGCGGCCCGGCGTGCCGGCGGGATAGTTGACCGGCCGAATAAGGCGCGGCGCGCGCTCGATGAAGACGAGCGCCTCCTTCTGATCCCAGGCATGATTGCCGAGCGTGACGGCATCGGCGCCGGCGTCGATGAGTTCGCCGTAGACCGCTTCGGTGATGCCGAAGCCGCCCGCCGCGTTCTCGGCGTTGACGGCGACGAAATCGAGCTTCCAGTCGCGGATGAGGCCGGGCAAGCGCTCGGCGACGATGGTCCGCCCGCTGCGGCCGACGACATCGCCGACGAACAGGATGCGCATGCTCAGATGCTCCGCAAATCGATTATCTCGCGCTCGGTTAGCACAAGATCGAGGCGCGCGTCGCGCGGCGTCGTCGGTACCGCGGTAATTTCCTGCGCCGCGAAGGCGATGCCGACCGCCGTCACCGTCTTGAGCGCGCGCAGCCGATTGATGGTGAGATCGTAATAGCCGGCGCCGTAACCGATACGATGGCCGGCGCGGTCGAAGGCAAGCAATGGCACCAATAGGATATCGGGGTCCACGTCCGCCGCGTCGGGCTTCGGCTCGCGGATGCCCCATTGGCCGCGGCCGAGCGGCGCGCCGAATTCCCACGCGCGCATGACGAGCGGCCTGCCCCGCCCGGCGATGGCAGGGAGCGCCAGCCGCGCACCCTGCCCCGCAAGCTCGCGCATCAACGGCAGCGGGTTGATCTCGCTCTTGAGCGGCATGAAGCCTGAGACGGTCGCGCCCGGCGGCAGCGCGAGCGGAAAGGGCCGGGCGGCAATCGCTGCGGCCGCCGCTTGGCAAACCTCAGGCGGCAGCGCGTCGCGGCGCGCCATCGCCTCGCGACGCAATCGCTCCTTATCAGCTTCAATCCCGGCCATCTCGCCGCGACGCTCGCCCTCGTGCTGAACCATTCGAGTATTCGGTGTCGTCGTCACCCAAAGACATGGATGGCCGGGGCAAGCCCGGCCATGGCGAAAAGCAACGCCAAGAGTGCGGAGCCGCGCCGGCCGTCGGAGCGCTCGATCCCGGGTTCCCTACGAAAGTAGGTGGGCGCCATATGTCCGAGCCCACGAGCCCGGTCAGGGACAGCTCCCTTCAGGATCGATAAGGCCCCGGGGATTTGGCTCCTGACGCACCGCGCAGCCCCGCTGCGTCAATGTAGACCCGATGCCGA
>JASHPW010000108.1 GCA_030037895.1 Xanthobacteraceae bacterium
GATGCTGCGCGGCGACAGGACGTAGAGCACCGAATGGTTGACCGCCATGGCGACGTCCATGCGCGCATAGCTGATCGAGAGGTTGCCGGTGACGACATAGGCGAGACCGCCGAGCGTCAGCAATCCGCCGAGCGTTACGCCGATCGAGCCGAGGCGCAGCCACACCATCAGCGCGCCCTGGAACAGCCCCCAGACCAGGCCGAAGAGAACGGCGAGCATGACGCCGAGCTCCGGGTAGCGGCTGCCGGTCAGAACCGCGATGCATCCCGACAGACTCATCATGCCGCCGACGGAAAGATCAAATTCGCGGATGATCATCGACAGGCCGAGACCGAGCGCGATCGGCCCGATCGTGGCGAATTGCTGCAGAACGCTGAAGGCGGTGGCGGTGGCGAAGAAATGGCCGCGGCCGGCGTCGAACAGCCACAGTATCAGGGTGATCAGCACCAGCAGCAGGTACGGACGCACGGAGCGGTTGGCGATGAGCGAGCGCATTTTTGCTTCAGGATTCGTCGGCCAGCGTCTGCAACATGATCACCAGCAGCACGATGACGCCGATCGCCAAATATTGCACCTGCGTGCTGAAGCCGTGCAGCAGCAACAGCACCTGGCAAACGGCGATGATGAAGGCGCCGACGAGGCTGCGGATCGCGGAACCTTCGCCGCCGGAAATCGCCGTGCCGCCGACGAGCACGGCGCTGATCGCGTGATAGTCGTAACCGAGGCCGAGCTCCATGTCGCCGCTGGAATAGCGCGCCGCCATCAGGATGCCGGCGAGCGCCGTGCACAGACCGGCGGCGATATAGGCACCGAGGACGATGCGGGCGGGATCGAGGCCGGCGGCCAAGGCGGCCCGCCAGTTGCTCCCGACCATGTAGAGTTGACGCCCGAAGCGGGTGAAGGAGAGGACGAACTGAGCCACGACGACGGTGACGATGAAGGCAAACAGCGGCATCGGAACGCCAAAGACGCGTCCTTGCAGCGCTGCCGCCGCCGTGCCGTGCGGATAGACGCCGTGACCCTGAGTGATCAACGTCGCGCCGCCGGTGATGAGCGCCAATGCCGCCATGCTGACGATGATCGGGTTGGCGCGGAAATAACCGATCACCGCACCCTGGATGCCGGTGAGCACGGCGCCGAAGGCGAAGGCGACGATCATCGCGCCGGCAAGGCCGAGCGGCAGGGCGGCGATGAACACGATTCCGCTGGTCGACAGCGTGACGCCGAGCGCGAACGACAAGATGTTGCCGCTCAAGGTGATGAAGGTCATGCCCACGGCGACGCAGCCGATGAACGAGGTGGTGTTCAGCAGCGAGAACAGGCTGACGGCCGTGAAAAAGCCGGGCGTCGCCAACGCGACGGCGAGCAGCGCCGCGACGGCAATGAATCGAATCGCCACCAGCACCCGCCCGCGCCGCGAGTGCGGCAGCGGCACGCGCCAGGGTGCTTGCAGGGTCTGCTCGCTCACGGCGACGCGTCCGAGGGATGCGTGATGTCGGCGACAATGCGGTGCATGGTCACCTCGTTGCGCCGATAGCGGCCGACCTGGCGGCCGCGGTAGAGCGTGATCACGACGTCGCCGACGCCGACGATCTCCTCGAGATCGCTCGAGGACATCACCAGCGCATAGCCATCCGCGCAGAAGCTGCGCATGAGGCGGTAGATTTCCGCGCGCGCGCCGACATCGATGCCGCGGGTCGGCTCGTTCATGAGCAGCACGCCGTTCGCTTGCCGCTCGATGCAGCGGCCGAAAGCGAGCTTCTGCTGGTTGCCGCCGCTGAGTTCCTCGGCCCGCGCGCGCAGGCGCCGCCGGTCGATGCCGATGCGCTGGGCAAGCCGTCCGGCCGCCGCCCGCAACGCGGCTCCGCGCAGAACGCCGAGCACCGAATGATCGCGCAGCCGCGTCGCCACCAGATTGTGCAGCACGCTGAGGCGACGAAACACGCCCTCGGCGGCGCGGTCGCCGGAAACGAACATGATGCCACGTTGCGCCGCCCGCGACGGCGAGCCGAGCTTCAGCGGCTGGTCATTGACCGAGACCCGTCCGCTCGCGTCATGCACCAAGCCGGCCAACGCGGCGATGATCTCGGCGGCGCCCGAGCCCACCTGGCCGGCGATGCACAGGATCTCGCCGCGCCGCACCGTCATGGCGAAATCATGGACGATGCCGGGGAGCGACAGCTCCTCGACCACGAGCGCCGGCGCTCCGCGCGCGGCTCCTTCCTCGGGATACATGTCGCCGCTCGGCCGCCCCAGCATCAGCTCGATGAGCGCCGCGCGGTCGAGTCCCTTCGGCGAGGTGGTCGCGACCAACTCGCCGTTGCGCAAGACCGAGACCTGGTCGCAGATCGCATAGACCTCGGCCAAACGATGCGTGATGTAGAGAACCGAGCGTCCCTCGCGCTTGACCGCGACGAGCGCCGCGAAAATGCGCTCGATCTCCACGTCGGTCAGCGTCGCCGTCGGCTCGTCGAGAATGAGCACGCGCGCATCACGTGTGAGCAGGCGGGCGATCTCGACGAGTTGGCGCTCGCCCATGCTCAAGGTCGCAACCGGCGCGGCGAGCTTGATATGGTCGGCGCCGAGCAGCGCCAGTATCTGGGCGGCATGCCTGCGCAATTCGGGCCGCTTGTGCAGAAACGGAACCTTCAGCGAGCCGAGCCAGATATTGTCCTCGACCGACAGATCGGGACAGAGGCTTAATTCCTGCGCCACGATTGCAATTCCGAGTTCCTGCGCCTGGCGGGGCGTGGCCACGCTCGCCGGCGCGCCGCCAATGAGGATGGTCCCCGCGTCCGGGCGATAGACCCCGGTCAGGATCTTGACCAGCGTGCTCTTGCCGGCGCCGTTCTCGCCGCAAATGCCGCGGATCTCACCGGGGCCGATGTCGAGCGAGATGTCCCTGAGCGCAGCGATAGGGCCGAAGCTTTTCGAGACGTGACGGACGCCGACGACCGACGGCATGCCGCCGCTTTCGCGCGGCGCTGCCTCACCGCCGTTGTCCGTGTCCTGGAGTCGCGCCGCCGGCGCCGCCGCGGGCAACGCCGCTTTGACGGTCATGTCGGGCCGGGCCATCAGTCAGGCGCGCCGCCGCCCGATCGCTCCGGGACCCGGCGCAATCTTATTCACGCGATGTCCTCCCATGTTGTTGATCGGGCGGTTCTGTTGCGATCTTCACCCGCCGAACAACGATGATAGTTGAACCGCGACAAAGTGCAATTGTCCCGGATGCGGCATTAACCGGCGCGGCATCGCGCCGCGCGGCGGCGCGGTTGAAGCTTACGCGCGAACCAGGCCGCCATTGACGAAGAGCGTCTGACCGGTCACGAAGACGGCGTCGTCGCTGGCGAGAAACGACACCACGCCGACCAGATCGGCGACGGTCTCCACGCGCTTGATCGCCTGCATGTTGGCAATGACGTGGAAAAAATCTTTCTGCGACAAACCTCCGGGAATTTCCTTGCGTGCTTCGGTGCCTGGCGTCCGCGTCTGCCCGGGCGCGATCGCGTTCGCGGTAACTCCGTCCTCACCGAACTCGGTCGCCAGCGCCCGCGTGAGGCCGATGACGCCGGCCTTGCTGGTGATGTAATGGGCAAACCCCGGCACGACCAGGCTCACCGTGTCCGACGCGATGTTGACGATCCGCCCCCAACGGCGCCGGCGCATGCCCGGAGCGAACGCCTTGGCCATCAGGAACATCGAATCGAGATTGACCGAGAGCACCCGCCGCCAGTCGGCAAAGGTGATCTCGTCGAAAGTCTGCATCGGATAGATGCCGGCATTGTTGAGGAGAATGTCGCAGCGGCCGACG
>JASHPW010000109.1 GCA_030037895.1 Xanthobacteraceae bacterium
GCTTGGCGTCGGCGTGGACGACCGCGGCGCCGCCTTCCGCCTTCGGCAACAGGATGGCGTCGGGTCTCGCCGGCACGACGGCATCGAGGTCGGCGTCGGTGAGACCGGTCTGCAGCCCGTTCACGCGCACGAGCAGAAAAGGCCGCGGCGCGGTCGCGACCGCTTCCTTCAGGAAGGCGGCGGCGCTGGCGCGCGCCCGCGCCTTGGCGTCGAGCGCGATCGAGTCCTCGAGATCGACGATCAACGCATCGGCGCCGCTGGTCATCGCCTTGGCGAGCTTCTTGGCGCTGTCGGCGGGGACGAAGAGGAGCGAGCGCATGGTGTCCGTCTTGCCCATGGCGGAAAAGCGGGCGACATCGTCACTTCGACACGATGCACCAGTCAATGGGAATGGTGGGCGTGAGGGGTCATCATCCCCTCGTGCAGGCCGGGTGGAGTCACGCCGAGCACCGCGACAATGGCGATGATGGTTGCGCCGACCGCGACTTCGATCACGCTGTTGCGCCGCAGTTGCCGCAGCGCGCCGCGCGTTGCGGCGACGCTGTCGTCCTGCACCAGCCGGGGCGTCAGAAGCAGCCGATTGATGGCGGCGATCGCGACCATGGCCAAAAACAACGCCACCTTGCTCAGCAGCAAGTGACCGTAGTCGGTATCGGCCAACGCCGAGATGCTGCCCGCCAGGTACCAGGTATTGACGCTCCCGGTGACCAACAGCGTGGCGACGCTCGCGATGCCGAGGGTGGAAAACCGCACCGTCGCCGCGCGCGCGATGTCGAGCGAGGCCGCGTCGCGTCCCGCAGCGGCCAACACCAGCGCGAGCGGCAGCAGCATGCCGACCCAGGCCGCGGCGGCGATGAGATGCAGCACATCGGCCGCCGGATGGACGATCCCTTCAAAGCCGCCGCCGCCGACCGCGTGCCCGGCGCGCGCCAAGCTTCCGACCAAGGCGGCCGCGAGCACGACTGCGGCGGTTTTGATCCAGAGCGGTTTGCCCCGCCGCGCCGACAAGAAACAGGCAAACAACGCGGCGAGCAAACATGCAATGACAAAGCGCTCGAGCCAGTCGCGACCGAAGCCGGTTTGCGTCAGCACGACCCACAGGATGTCTTGCGAGAAAACCTCCGTCAAAGAACTGTCGCTCATGGATTGCGCGACCAGGACGAGCCACGCGGCGCCCGACAGCACGGCCACGACCAGGCCGATCCAGGCGATCCAGGCAAGGCACGGCCGCATGAGCGCCGGCAGGCGCGCGTCGTGCCCGGCCCGGCGAAAGGCCGGCTCGGCGACAAAGACAATAAAGAAGACCGCGCCCACGACGGTGATGGTCGCGGCGAAATGGACGGCGCGCGCGTAAATCAGCGGGTCATCCATGCGCGCCTCCCGTCGCGTCCGCGCGCCAAGGGCTCACGAGCCGCCGACGGTGAAAGAAAAGCTTCCCTGCGTGGTGTGGGTATCGACCGACAGCGCGTGCCAGTGAACTCGGTAGGAGCCGGGCGATAACGGTTTCAGACCGACGCGCATGGTGTTGCCGCTGATCTGCGCTTTGCCCCGATCGACGCGGGCGCCGCTGGCGTCGGTCACCATAACCGTGCTGAAGGCCGGCTCGAGATTTTGCGTGAACCAGAGCGAAAGCTCGCGTGGTGCGGTGCGCACGGTGCTGCCGACCAGCGGGCTGGCATGATCGAGGAACGCGTGTGCGTGCGCGGCGCCGCTTCCCAACGCCACGAGCAGAAGCGATAAGACGGTGACGAGTAGTCGCATGGGGGGCTCCTGTTAGAGTGGGGCTTTGGTTGGCGTCGACGTGCCGCCGATGAGCGGCTGGCCGAGTGTCTTGGGGAACATGTCGTCCAGATAGAGATGGAATTGTCCGAGCACCCCGACGCCGCTGCCGCTGGCGCTGTTGACCGGTATGATCGCTTCGAGCCCGACCTGATAGGTACTGCCGATATAAATCACGCCCGGATTGATGGTGCCGGTGGTGATCGACGGATTGCCGATATTGTTGGCGATCGGCGTAAAGAATTGGGTCTCGACGATCGGGATCAGGTGATTGATGAAATCGGGAAGCTGAAGGTCTTTCACCTCGGATTTCAGATACGGCATGCTGTATTGCAGCGATGCGCCGTAAACAAGCACCTCGGGTATGTTGAGGCTTTGCGACACCACGTAAGAGGTGGTCGGTATCTGATAGCCGATTTGTCCGGTGATCGCGAGCGGACGGGCAAATCCGAGATCGTCGGGAAGCCCGCCGAGCCCCTGGCCGAAATAATAGGTCGGGGTGAGCATCGAGTAGGAGGTGCCGATGCCGGCATTCACGTTGCCGGTGCCGCCCCAGTCGACGATGAGGCCTAAGAGCATCGCCGTCTCGTGCGAGGCGTCCTTGAGCAACTGATATTGCAGCGTGGTTTCGAGGTCGCCGAGTCCCTCCACCACCGTCCCGCCCGGCGTGCGGATCTGAGACCACACGTCGCTGATGCCGAAACCGAGGTCTTCGGTGATGCGTTTGTCGAATTCCGCCGAGATGTCCACTTCGCTTCCGGGCGGGACCCCGGCGGTGGGAAACCAGTCGGCCGTGGGAAGCGACATCTCGTCGGCCACGCACGGATCGTCGATCACCAAAGTGGCGGGAAAGAACCGGGGACCGACGAAGCAATGGGCGAAAGCCTCGGAGAAGGGCAGCAGGACGAACAACAGGCCGAGCGCGAATGCGCGCGAGCAGCTCGGAAGGCGGGACATGACGAGTCTCCATTCGGGCGTAAGCGACGTTATGGCGGCCGCGGAACAGGCCGCCGGCGGTCACGCGCGAATTGGAGGACCTCGGGGACTTGCTATCGAATAATCGGAGAGAACGGGGAAAAAGCGGTTATCGGCCGTCCACGGGATGTCGATAATTTCAACATTGACGCGCGCGAACAATACCGGCGCCGGGGCGACAACTGCGTGATGGGAGGCGGCAAAACAGAAGATGCAATGGTTGCAGCCGGAATGAACGGGGCCGCCACCCGGCACGTTCGGCGTGCCTTGATCGTGGTGACAAAGCTCGAAAGCGGGCAAGCCCTCATTGGCCTGCGCGGCAATGGTCAGCGCGCCGAGGGCGATGAGCAGGGTTTGCGTGGCAACGGCATAGGCGACGGCCACGCTGATCAACGGTCGCAAAAGCCGCCTGGGCTTGATGCCAAATCTGACCATGCCACCGCCCACCACGCTGCCTTCAATCATGGGAACCTGCCTGCCCAAAGTCAACGCTCCAATCTGGAACGAATACAAACAGCGCAGGCAAACGGCGGGGCAGGGCCGGGCAATGCGCGGGCGTCACTTCGGCCGCATGCGCATAAAGGCCTGGCGGCGGCATTCGGCGACCAATTTGTTGTCCTGGTTGTAGGCGCGGTGGTGAAATTCGACGATGCCGGCGCCCGGCCGCGATTTTGATTCGCGCTTGCCGATGATCTCGGTGGTCGCGTGCACGGTGTCGCCCTCGAATAAGGGATGCGGGAATTTCACCTCGGTCATGCCGAGGTTGGCGATCGTGGTGCCGACCGTGAGGTCGCTCACCGACATGCCGATCATCAGGCCGAGCGTGAACAACGAATTCATCAACGGCTGGCCCCACTCGGTCTCCTGCGCGCAGAAATGCCGGTCGATATGGAGCGGCTGCGGGTTGAGCGTCATGTTGGAAAACAGCATGTTGTCCATTTGGGTGACGGTGCGGGTATAGCGGTGCTCGACCACCTCGCCGGGCACGAAATCCTCGAAATAGCGCCCGCCGCGCTTGTGCCGCATGGCCGTCTTGTCCGTCATTGCCGTCTCCGCGCTCGTTAAGTCCTCGTTTACCATAATCGTTAATCATTCCTAACGCCCGAGAGGGCGCCGGTGGGAGCCGGCAGGGGAGTTTGGCATGCTGGTCGATTCCAGCAATTCCGCCGTGGGCGCGGCGGTGACCGGCGCCATTCGTCAGGCGTCACAGGCCACTGGGACGAGCTTCGATTACCTTTTGGCCACGGCGCAGGTCGAATCCGGGCTCAATCCGCAGGCCGGCGCCCCGACGTCGTCCGCGCGCGGTCTGTTCCAGTTCGTCGAGCAGACTTGGCTCGGCATGATGAAGGAGTCCGGTGCCGCGCTCGGCTATGGCCGCTATGCCGCCGCGATCACCAAGACCGCGTCCGGGCATTACGCGGTGCACGATCCGGCCTTGCGCGGCGAAATCCTCAAGCTGCGCAACGATCCGACGGCAAACGCGGTGATGGCGGGCGCCTTCACCAAGGCCAATGCCTCGATTCTCACCGACAAGCTCGGCCGCCCGCCGAGCGAAGGCGAGCTCTACATTGCGCACTTTCTCGGCGCCGGCGGCGCGGCGCGGCTGATCAAGCTCGCCGCCGGTAATCCGAACGCCAAAGCCACGCATTTTTTCGCCAATGCCGCGCAGGCCAATTCATCGATTTTTTATGACCGCGCAACGGGTGCCGCCCGCAGCGTCGCGCAGGTGCGCAATATCCTGACCGCCCGTTATGAGGTGGCGCGCAACGGCCAAGGCCAGGCGGTCGCTGCAGCGCAGGCCGCAAGCGCGGTCGCCCCCGTGGGTGCGCCGGATACCGCAGGCATGACCAACGTCTTTGCCGCCGCGGCAGCCGGGGGGGTGCCCCCTGCGGCACTGGCGGCTACGGCCGCTGCCGTGCCCGCCGCCTCGCTCGTGCCGATTCGTGCCGCGAGCGACCATCAGGTCTTCCACAGCCTGTTTACGGATATCAGCGCCGGTTCCCCGGCCGCGCCGGCCATGAACGCACGTGCGGCCGTACCGCGCCCGGCCTTGAACGCCACCGGCGCGGCTCCGCGGCAGGCGATCCCGGGCGGCATGCTCGATCTCTTCAAGGATCCTCCGCGGGAGACGTGATGCGCGTGGAAGCTCTCGGCTTGAGCCCGTCGTTTTCGATGCGGCCGAAGGGTTTGGCCCTCTGGCCGGCCCGACGACAGGCTCCGCGGCGGGCCGGAAGGCACCGGGCAACCTTTGCAAAGAAATATGGTGAACGGTTTGTTAAGCCGGCGCAGCTAGGATCGGGTCGCTAAAAATCGCTATTGCGCGAGGAGCGATGATCGTTCGTCATTTCCTCGATTGGGTGCGGACCGCGCCGGCCGGCAAGCGCGCCGAGGCCACGAGCGCGCTCGCCCGCGCCTACCTCTATTCCGAACTTTTGCCGGACGATCTCGCCGCCGCCGAAGGCGCAATGCTGATGCTGCTCGACGATCCCTCGCCGTTGGTGCGCCGGGCGCTTGCCGACGCGCTTGCGGCAAGCCCGAGCGCGCCGCCGGCTATCGTGCTGGCGCTGGCCGCCGACCAGCCGCAGATCGCGGCGCCGGTGCTGACGCTGTCGCCGCTTTTTGTCGATGCCGATCTGGTCGATGCGGTGGCGACCGGCGGCGCCGCCGCGCAAGCCGCGATCGCGAGCCGCCCCGGTTTGCCGCGTTCGGTCGCCGCCGCCATCGCCGAAGTCGGCACGGCCGAATCCTGCCTGGTGCTCCTGGAGAATGGCGCGGCCGAGATCGCCCCGTTCTCGATCGATCGGATCGGCGAACGCTACGGCCACCTTGCGGCCATTCGCGAGACGCTCTTGGCGCGCGACGACATCGCCGCGGCGACGCGCCTGACGTTGGTCGCCAAGCTGTCGGAGACGCTTGCCGGCTTTGTAACCGAGCGCGAATGGCTCGATGCCGATCGCGCCCTGCGGGTCGCGCGCGAGGCGTGCGAGAAGGCGACCGTGACGCTTGCGGCCGATACGCCGACGACCGAAGTGCGCCCGCTCATCCGCCACTTGCGGGCCAGCGGCCAACTCACCGCCGGCCTCATTTTACGCGCGTTGCTGTCCGGCAATGTCGTGCTCTTCGAGGAGGCTTTGGCCGAACTCGCCGACATGCCGGTCACGCGCGTGTCCGGCTTCGTGCATGACCGCGGCAACGCGGGTCTGCGCGCGCTGTTCGAGCGCGCCGGCCTGCCGCCTTCGAGCTATCCCGCCTTCAAGGAGGCGATCGAAGCGATGCGCGAGGGCGGCTTCGTCGGCGAGCCGGGCGGCGCCGCGCGGCTCAAGCGGCGCATGATCGAGCGGGTGCTCACCCGCTGCGAGGACGAGATCGGGGACGAGCTTGCGCCGCTGCTCACGCTGTTGCGCCGCTTCGCCACCGAGGCCGCGCGCGAGGAAGCGCGGCTGTTCTGCGATGAAATGGCGGATGAAGGCTTCGAGTCAGCGCCGGAATCCGCCGCGGCCTAAAGCGGGTACCCGGGATTCCGCGACGTCATTGCCGGCGGAATGCGACTACTTTGCGCCGGCCTCCGGCGCCAGCGACGGCTCGAAAATGCTTTCGAGATAATCCGGCCGGTCGCTGTTTTCGGTGCGAATGAACTCATCGGTGACTTCGCGCAGGCGCCGCGTCAGCGCGGCGGCGATCCAGGAGCGGTCCGCGTGGCCGTATTCGCGGGTGATGGCACGCACCGCGTCGACGTGCTGGTCGACGAGCGCGATCGGAATGCGGGTCATGTCCGGGGTGTGCTCGATGAGCCGGCAGAGGCTGTCGGCAACGTCGGCGACCGCGGGAAAGCCGAACGTTGCCGCCTCGCCCCGGATGTCGTGGGCGACACGGAACAGCTCGTCGTGGGTCTTTTTGGAGAAGCCATCGCGCCTCACGTCGTGACGCGCGGCTTCGAGGCGCGCGCATTCGGAATGCATCCAGCCGGCGAACTCACCGGACAGCTGAGCCAGCGCCGCTTCGGCGCGCGCCACCGGATCGTCATGATCGTCGAGCGGCGGCGCGATGGCCTTGCGCAGCCGGTGCGGCGGCGTGATCACCTCGTGGTCCGCGTATGTCGCGACCGATGGCGGTTCGTCCTTGCGGGAGGTCATTGCGGATCGTGCTCCTGATGGCGGTCAGCTCAAAACTTTGGCCTTCTCGAGCAGCGGCTGCTGGCGAATCACGTCCGCCTTGCCGCCCTTGCGCCGTTCCGGACCGATATAGTTCGGATTGACGTTGCGGCGCCGATCGGGCCCGAAATAGGTCTTGGTCTTGATGAAGGGACGCGGATTGGCGACGACGTTGAGAAGGCGCTCGTAGAGCGCCTTGGCCGAAATCGGCTTGGCGAGGAATTCCGTGATGCCGGCGTCGCGTGCGCTGACGACGCGCTTCTTCTCGGAATGGCCGGTCAGCATGATGATCGGCACGTAGGGATTGGCGTTGGCGCCCGGCTGGCGGATCATCTGCGCCAATTCCAGGCCGTCGAAGATCGGCATCACCCAGTCGGCGACGATGATGTCGGGCATGTAATGGGTGAAGGCTTCGAGGCCGGCGGCGCCGTCTTCGGCTTCATACACCTCGCGCGCTCCATAACCGTGCAGCAGCGTGCGCAGGATGCGCCGCATATGGGCGTTGTCGTCGATAACGAGAAAACGCAGGCGTTTGAAATCGATGCGCACCATGCGGCCTCCTGCGGTGGGCGCCGAAGACGCCCCCCGGCCCGCGTGCGCGCAAGGTTAAGGATTTGCCGTTAACGCTCGGTTAAGCATTAAACGGCGGACGGACCACAGACCACAGAGGATGGATCGTGGATTCCATCGCCCTCCATCCTCCGTCCGCTGTCGTCCGTCTTCAGTACCCGAATTGCTCGCGCAGGATGCGCTCGTCGAGGCTGTGGCTGGGGTCGAACAGCATGTGCATGGACACGTTGTGGTCCATGGCGATGTCGACGGAGCGGACCGAGCGCACCTCGTTGTGGTCGGCGACGGCGGCGACCGGGCGCTTGTCGGCTTCCAGCACCTCGATGGTGACGCGGGCGCGATCGGGCAACAGCGCGCCGCGCCAGCGCCGCGGCCGGAACGGGCTGATCGGCGTGAGCGCGAGCAGCGGCGCCCCGATCGGAATGATCGGCCCCTGTACCGAAAGATTGTAGGCGGTCGAGCCCGCGGGCGTCGCCAGCAGGATGCCGTCAGCGACGAGCTCGGCGAGCCGTTCGTTGCCGTCGATGAGGATCCGCAACCGCGCCGCCTGGTGGCTTTGGCGGTACAGCGAGACCTCGTTGATCGCGCGGTGACGGTGCACGCGGCCGCTGCGGTCGCGCGCCCGCATGAGCAGCGGGTGGATCACGGTCACGCGCGCGGCGGCCAGCCGTTCGGCGAGGTGCTGTTCGTGGAATTCGTTCATGAGAAAGCCGATCGTGCCGCGGTGCATGCCGTAGATCGGCTTGCCGGAATTCATGAACCGTTGCAGGGTCGCGAGCATCAGGCCGTCGCCGCCGAGCGCGACGATGACGTCGGCCGCCTCCGGCTCGGCGTCGCCGTAGCGGCGAACGAGCCGGCGCCACGCCCGCTGCGCCTCGGGCGTGTCGCTGGCGACGAAGGCGATGCGCTTGTAGCGGAGCGGGGTCGGGCGCTTCGGCATAGAGGGGCGGGGTCGGGCTCGGCAGATCGGCGGCACGGCGCCGCGGGCATTGGACGCTGGAGGTCAACTTGGAACGCGCAGTTTTCGTCTATACGACCTATCCATCCGTTGTCGAGGCGGAGGGGGCCGGGCGCGCACTGGTCGAGCGCCGGCTTTGCGCCTGCGTCAATATCCTGCCGGGCATGGTCTCGTACTATTGGTGGCAGGGCGTGATCGAGCGCGGCGACGAAGCGGTCATGATCATCAAGACCCGGACGAGCCTCGCCGAGGCGGTGCGCGTCGCGGTGAGGGAGATGCATTCCTACACCACGCCGGCCGTTCTCGTTATCCCGATCGAGAGCGTCGATCCGGACTACCACGCCTGGATCATCGCGGAGACCAAGGGGCAGGCACCGGCCGGGGACGCAACATAGGCTGCATTTCACAAGGCGGTCCCGTCGCGCTTTGCCTGGATTTTTTTTCGCTGGTGCCGGCTGAGGGACTCGAACCCCCGACCCCCTGATTACAAATCAGGTGCTCTACCAACTGAGCTAAACCGGCGACCCGGCGGAATGTAGCCGATTGAATGCCTGAATTCGATGGCAATCTTCTCATTTCGGCTGGTCGTCGGCTTACGCAGTTTGACCATCTTCCTTGGCTTGTTCACTGATTAGAAAGGTGATTCGCACTCTGATGCTTATTGCATCGACTGCGATACCTGACATCAACACACCGTCTCGGCACCTTGTGCATCGCCGGGGATTTCGATGTCGGCTTTTCCGCTACCTGTTCGACAGGCGCCCATAAATGTTAGCAGAGGCATTCGCGCTGCATCAAGCCGGCCAATTGGCACATGCTGAAAGTATCTACAAACAGATTCTTGCTGCGGAGCCCGATCATTTTGACTGTTTGCATTTGCTGGGAGTCATTTTCAACCAGCGTGGCGATCATGCGGCGGCCCTGCAGCAGATAGATTCCGCCCTTGAAAGAAATCCTGGCAATGCTCTTGCTTGGAACAATCGTGGCAATGCACTTAATGGACTAAAGCGTTTCGAGGACGCGCTGGCGAGTTATGACCGCGCGCTTGCGGTGCAGCCGGACCTTGCCGAAGCGCTCCGCAATCGCGGTGTTGTCCTTCATGAGTTGAAACGCTTTGAGGAGGCGCTGGCGAGCTACAACAGCGCGCTCAAAGTGCGGCCGGACTATGCCGAGGCGCTCGCCAATCGGGGCGACACTCTTAAGGAACTGAAACGCTTCGAGGAGGCGCTGGCGAGCTACGGCCGGGCGCTCACCCTGCGTCCGGATTACGCCGAAGCGCATTTTGGTCGTGGCAATGCGTTATATGAACTGCGGCGGTTCGATGAGGCGCTTGCGAGCTACGACAGCGTGCTCAAGAAACGGCCGAATGCAGACGTCTATCATAATAGGGGCAACGCACTGCATGAACTGCGGCGGTTCGATGAGGCGCGGGTGAGCTTCGAGTGCGCGCTCAGGCTGCGGCCGGACTATGCCGAGGCGTATTGCGGGCTTGGCAACGTGCTGTATGAGCTCAAACGCTTCGAGGAGGCGTTGGCGAGCTACGACCGTGCGCTCACCTTGCGGCCGGATTATGCCGAGGCCCTCTCCAATCGTGGCGTTGCTCTGTATCATCTGCAGCGGTTCGAGCCAGCGCTGGCGAGCTACGACCGCGCGCTCAAGGTGCGACCGAGCCATGCGGGCGCGCACCACAATCGGGGCAATTCACTGTATGAACTGCGGCGGTTCGCGGAGGCGCTGGCGAGTCATGACCGCGCGCTCAGGCTGCGGCCGGACTATGCCGAAGCGTATTGCGGTCGGGGTAGCGCGTTCTATGCGCTCGGGCGCTTCGAGGAGGCGCTGGCGAGCTATGACCGCGCGCTCACCTTGCGCCCGGATTATGCCGAGGCACTTTCCAATCGTGGCCTCACTCTGCATGAGCTGCGGCGGTTCGAGGAGGCGCTGGCGAGCTACGACCGTGCGCTCACCCTGCGCCCGGATTATGCCGAAGCACTGTCCAATCGCGGCGTCACCCTGCAGGATTTGAAACGCTTCGAGGAGGCGCTGGCGAACTACAATGGCGCGCTCAAGGTGCGGCCGAACTATGCTCAGGCGCATTACAATGAGGCGATCTGCCGAATGCTCATCGGGGATTTTACCCGGGGTTGGGAAAAGTACGAATGGCGGTGGGAAACCGAGCACCTGGCGAAAGGAAAGCGAAACTTCTCACAGCCGTTGTGGATCGGGTCGAATGAGATCGCGGGAAAGACCATCCTTCTCCATGCGGAACAAGGTTTGGGCGACACGATTCAGTTCTGCCGCTACGTTCCGCTCGTCGCGAAGCAAGCCTCGCGCGTCATCCTGGAGGTCCAAAAGCCACTGCATGAGCTGATGAGCACTCTCGCCGGCGCGGCGCAGATCGTGCCAAGGGGCGATCCGCTGCCAGCTTTCGATATTCATTGCCCGTTACTCAGCCTGCCGCTGGCATTGAAGACACAGGTCGAGACGATACCGTCGGAAACACCCTACCTGTCCGCGCTCGAAAGCAAGACCCGTGCATGGCGTGATCGCTTCGACAATCGCGAAAGACCCAGAATTGGTATTGTGTGGGCAGGCAATCCCCGGAAAGAACTGGGCGCCAGACATCGGCTCCTTGACGCCCAACGAAGCATCGAGCTCAATCGGCTTAAACCTGTTTTTCAGGTACCAAACTGCGATTTCTACAGTCTACAAAAGGGCGATGATGCAGTCCTGCAATTACGCGACAGTCCTCTGTGTCGCCAAATTGTCGACTGGACCGAGGATTTGCATGATTTTTCCGATACTGCCGCTGTTATCGAGAATTTGGATCTGGTCATTACTGTAGATACCTCGGTCGCCCACCTCGCCGGAGCACTCGGCAAGCCTTTTTGGCTGATGAACCGATACAATACCTGTTGGCGATGGCTACTCGATCGCGACGACAGCCCGTGGTATCCCACGGGCCGCCTGTTTCGGCAGGATCATACGCGCGACTGGGATAGCGTTATCGCGCGCGTTCAGGCTGCGTTGCATGATTACGTCGGCAGTCTTCCGCGGTCCGGCCGAGAGAGCAAGTCACGGACTCGTTGATCGATACGCCGTGACTGAGCTTGGGCTAGGATCGTGAACAAGGCCGTGCCCGGCGCGCGCCTCGCGTGCAAACCGCCGGCAGGCCGAGGGCGCGGAGATGGGAGAGCGCAGCCATGAAAATTGTTCACGGCGATCAGGTGGACTGGAAGCGCGGCCTGCAGCATCGCGGCGGCACGTTCCATTATCGCCATCTGCTCAACGGCACGCCGGGCACGCTCGGCAATTTCCAGTTCGATATCGGGCGGCTCGAAGGTGATTTCGCTTCGCCGCGCCATCGGCATAATTTCGATCAGTTCCGCTTTCAGCTCGAAGGCACGATGAATTTCGACCGGAACGGCAAGATGGGCCCCGGCACGTTCGGCTATTTTCCCGAGGGCGCCGCCTACGGCCCGCAGGGCTCCGAAGGGCGCTCATCGACGGCGGTGCTGCAATTCGGCGGCGCCAGCGGCGGCGGCTACCTGTCGCGGGACGAGGTGCAGGCCGGCACCGGGGAGCTGAAAAAATTCGGCCGCTTCGAGGCCGGGGTATTCCGCCGCAACGATGACGTCGAGGGCCGCCGCGCCACCGACGCCTATCAGGCGATCTGGGAACACGTCCACGGCCGGCGGATGGAGTATCCCAAGCCCCGCTACCGCGATCCAATCATGATCGATCCGGAGAACTACCGATGGCTCGCGGTCGCCGGCGCGCCCGGCGCGAGCGAAAAACCGCTCGGCACTTTCACCGAACGTCAATGTGCGGCGTCGCTGGTCAAGCTTGCGCGCGGTGCAACCTACCGCGCCGGCGCGCGCAGCGTTTATCTCGTGCTGTCGGGCGCCGGGCTCGTGCGCAACGAGCCGTACCGCGCCCATACCGCGTTGCACCTCGACGACGGCGAAACGGCCGAAATGGCGGCGCACGACGATACGGAAATCTTGCGCCTCATTCTGCCCGATCTCGCCGACCTCGACACGCATCGCGCCGCGCGGGTCGAGGCTGCGGAATAGCGCGCGCGAGATAACGCAGCGAACAAATGCCGCTTCCCTCGCTTTACATTGCCGGAGACGGCGCGCGGGCCTGGAGCATCGCCCGCGCGGCGGCCTATGGCGGCGGAATCGGCACGCTCGCCGCGTTGTTCAAGACGTTCGGACCGCTGCGCGCGGCCGGTTCGGCAGCCGCGCATTCGGCGGAAGTCCTCGGCGCCGCGCTCGCCTTTGCGCTTCTGTGCGCCGGCGCCGCACTCATGCGCAATTTCATCGCCCGACGCTTCATCTGGCCGGACATGAGCGAGAGACGGATGACCACGCCGCACGAGTAGGCGGGTTGGAGCCAACGGGTCCGAGCCTTGGACGGCCCGATGGCAGGCTACTCCGCGAAGCCCGCCGGCGCGCAGCGAGGAATTGGCGGGTTCCGCTCGGCTTTGCGCTTCCTACATAAGATAACGGATACCAACTCAGCGAGACGTTTCATGTCGGATTGCCTGCACTGCGACATCAACGAAATCGTGCAAAAGCACGTCGACCGCACCGATACGGTGGACGTCATCGATCTTGCCGCCCGGATGGCGGAGAGTCTCGCGGATATGATCCTCACTTTTGTGCCGGAAGAAGATCAAGCCGACGTGCTTGCCCACACCATCGCGCACCTCGGAGAGATGTTTCTGCAAAAAGGCGGCGCAACGGAAGGCGATACCACGCACTGAAACGACGCCGACAACGACGTTATGTCGCGTGCTCGGCGGCGGGCGTAGCCGGCAGTTAATGTTACCTCGCAATTAAGCAGCCCAATCAGCCGCGTTTAAACGAATTCGCCCGGCGATTTCAGTACAAGTATGCGACCATGTGCGTCGATCACGGCTTTCCCATGCGTATTGTCTACGCGGCTGTCCTGCTTGCCGTGAGCGTGTCGCCCGCGCTCGCCCAGCGCGTGCCGGCGATCGTCATTCCGGGAAAGCCGGGTGTGCCGGTGCTGATGAACGGCGTCGATGTCTCTGGCGCGGTGATCGACGGCGACTTCGGTCTCGACCGTCCCCTCGCGGTGACGCCGACCGTGATCTACCGGTCGTTCGTGATCCCGCTTTCCGCTGATCGTCCCGGCAATTCCGCGCCCGGCTTTTTTCCCAAGACCGGCAAGCGCCCCGGCTATGGCCGCCTGGAGATCGTGCCGCCGCCAGACCGGCCGCTGCCGCCTCCGGCTCCAACCTATTATCGCGATTGGTCGAGCCAATCTGCGCCGGGCGTCGTCACCGACTATCCGCGTTTCAATGTGCCGCCGATCATGCCGAGAGGCGGACGCAGCGGACGAGAGGGGCAGGGGGGGCAGGAGGGACGCGAGGGCGCTGCGCCAAATACCACCCATGGCCGCAGATAACGTCATCGGACAGACCGTTTGGCGGTCTGTTCTCATCCGCCTCCTCACCGGGGCAGTTTGTAAGGGAGTATCCATGTCTTTCCATCGTGCCACCTTCGCGGCTTTGGCCGTCATGTTGACTGCCGGGACGACCTCGGTCGCATTCGGCTGTTGCGGTACGGGATTCTCCGGACCCGTCGTGTACGCGACGAGCGGTTGCGGCGGCTGCGGCGCGCCCGCGCCGATCGCCTATGTCCCACCGCCGCCGCCGCCTCCTCCTCCAGTCGCGGTTCCCATGTGGGGCGCCGGCTGCGGTTGCGGCCGCGGGCTCGTTTTCGCAGCCCCGGCCCTCGCGCCGACGCCGGTTGCTCCCGCGCCGATCTACGTGGTCAACCAGGGGCCGGATTACACCGGTCCGGGCCTCATGGTCCCCTACCGGACCTGGTCGCCGGAGGCAGCTTACGCGCCGGCGATCAACTATCCCTACGTCCCGGCCTACCATCCTTATTATCGTGCCCGCTTTGCTTACCACCGCGCGCACGCGTATGGGCATCCGGGCTTCTATGGTCCAATGCCGCATTGGCGGCCCTACGGGTACGCGCATCGGCGGCCGTACGGGTATCCGCATCGTCCGCTTGGCGCCCGCGACTAACGGTAGGGCGGCTCTCTTCGCGCGCTGCGCGGCGCTGACGCAGGCAGAGGACGGAATGCGCGAAGGCCGGCGCCACGGGCGCCGGCTTTCGTGCTTTTCAGCCGGCTTCTGCAGAGTGGCTTGGCATCGGCGAGACTCCGGCAATGAAACGGCGATCCAGGCGGGGTTAGTGACCCGGCACGGCGACCGCGCGCGTCGCGATATAGAGCGCGAGCGCCGCGGCGTTCGACACGTTGAGGCTTTTGATGGCGCCGGGAAGATCAAGCCGCGCGAGGCGATCGCAATTGGCGCGCGTTCCTTGCCGCAAGCCCTTGCCTTCGGCGCCGAGCACCAGTGCGAGCGGCGCGCGAAGGCGGGTGGCCGCCAAGTCGTCGGCCGCGGCGCTGTCGAGGCCGACGACGAGAAATCCGCGCTCTTTCAGCGCGGCCATGGCGCGCGCGAGATTCTGCACGGCGACGATCGGCACCAGCTCGAGCGCGCCCGAGGCGGATTTGGCGAGCACGCCGGTCGCCTCCGGGCTGTGGCGCGCGGTGGTGAGGATGGCGGCGACGGCGAACGCCGCCGCCGTGCGCAAGATCGCCCCGACATTGTGCGGGTCGGTGATGTGGTCGAGCACGAGCACAATGCCGGACGGCGCCACATCCTCGATGCCGGGCGCGGGGAGGGGATCGGCTTCGGCGAGGAGGCCTTGGTGCACGGCGTCCGCCGTCAGCCGCGCGGCGATGGCGTCGGGCCGCACCAGTTCCGGCGTAATCGGCAGCGCAATCGCTTCTTCGTCCAGACGACGCGCGGCGTTCTCGGTCGCGAGCAGGCGGCGGATGCGGCGCGCGGGATTGGCGAGCGCCGCGGTGACGGTGTGCCAGCCATAAAGAACAACGGGAGCGTTGGAGTCCCGCCCAACGCGCCGTTGGTCATGGCCTTGACTGGTGTGGCGACGGCCGCCGCGACGCAGCGCGTGCGGCTTCGCGTGCCGTGGGTGTTCGGGCATGGCGCGCTTCTGTCACGCGCGATTGGGCTTGGCAATGCGGGCCGTTTTCGATTGACTCGCTTTCGGCGGCCAACCATATAGCGGCCCCGCAGCCGGGGGCTCCGGCTGGTTCCCGCGGCTTCGTTGCGGGGGAGTGTCCCGAGCGGCAAAGGGGGCGGACTGTAAATCCGCTGGCTGACGCCTTCGTAGGTTCGAGTCCTACCTCCCCCACCAGCCGGTGATTTCTGACGCCCGGTTCGGACGACGTTCACGGCGCAGCCCTCCGCATACGGTGAACAAAGCATCCAAGAAACCACTTAAAATTTACGCGCAATCACGCCTGCACAGTTGCGAATAAACCCTATTTTTAGCGTGTTATTTAAACTGATCTTAGACCCTCCTCGCTAAGGTGGCGCCACGACGGGAACAGGGCCCGTCGACGACAACAAAATTGACTGGGAAAGGCGTCCACTCATGAAAGCCGTCGTCAAGACGGTCGAGCTCGCCGAGCGCGAGGCGCGCTTCGACCACATCCGGCCGCATTATCTTGAGGCGCTGACCTTGGTCGAGCGCCTGCATCGGCGTCTGCTCGATGTCATCAAGGACGAAT
>JASHPW010000110.1 GCA_030037895.1 Xanthobacteraceae bacterium
GTGATCACCTCGCCCGATGTCACCGAGCTGCTGCCAAGCTTGAGCGTGCCGTCGCTCGGCAGCGAGGTGATGGTGATGCTGGCCAGCGTGTCGGCGCCATCGGCGTCGGAAAAGCCGAAGTCCGACACCTGGAAGGTGTAGGTCTGGTTCTCGGCAACGTTGATCGAGCTGGGCTCTGCGCTCGGCGGCGGAACGACCGTCACCGCGATGGTCTGCGGCGTGGCGGTGTTGCCGAGGTTGTCGGTCGCGTTCACCCTGATGTCGTCGGTTCCGGCCGTGCCGTCCGTGTCGGTCAGCGTCGCCAGATCGGCGTTGACCTGGCTCAGCGTGCCGCTGATGGTGAGAGTATGGAAGAAGCTGTTCCATGAGCCGCCGATCGCCGACAAAGTACTGCCGTAAGAATCATAGAGCGTGACCGTAAAAGTCTCGCCGTCGGTGTCGCCGCTCTCGGAAAGGCTGACGCCGGAGATCGCGTCCGTCTGGTTGACCCCGATCGTCGCCGTCATCGGCGCCGTGATCACCGGCACCCCGTTTGAGAGGACGAAATTGGCGGCGGAAAGACCGATATCGCCGTCGAGGATGATCTCCAGCACGTCGCCTGAATGGCTGTCCTGACTGTGTGAACGCGAATCGTCGGTATTGGCATAGACGATCGTATCGCCCGCGTATGTGCCGCTGGTTTCATAAACCCACGCGACGCTGCCGGGAGCTATGCTGGCCGAACTGCCGATGGCCCCCTCAATTGCATCAACGCCGGTCAACGCCGCCAGATTGATGACATCGTCCGTCTGGAAATTGATGATCGTGTCGGTGTTGCCGCCCTCGTTGGGCGTCTCCGACTCGCTGACCGCGGCATAGAGGAAAGTGTCCACGCCGTTAGAGCTGGCGGTCATCGTGTCGCTGCCGGCGCCGCCGACGAACCAGACATCGCCGGTCATGCCGGTGGCGTTGATGGTATCGTTGCCGCCTAGTCCGTAAACGATAGTCGGCGTCGACGCACTGATGCCAAGGTTGTTTGATCCGGTTTCGAGATTGATGGTGTTGCCGCTCGAGGTGCCGACCACCACGTCGAAAGGCAGCGTGGCGCTTGTCGAGGTGGTCGTGTCATCGACGTCCACCGTCAGCGCATAGACCTCCCCGTCAGCACTTCCGCTGAGATTGTTGCTTCCCACGGAGAGGAATTCCGCATCTGCACCCAAATAGTTTGTGCCGGCGTTGTCGGTGAAGTTAGGGCTGAGGCCGCCGATGGTGAAAGTGTAGGTGTCATTGGCACTGCCCCCGGTGCCGGTGAATGTTCCGATCAACTCGCCGTTTATCAGATCGTTGTAGCCTTCCAACGCGCTTAGCGTCGCCGGGCTCGGCGTGAAGGCGAAGCCTAGCGACACCGCGGGGACGGTATCGACCGTGAAGATGACACTGCCGCCGGCGCCGGCATTGCCGTCGCCGTCGCTCCAGCTGTTGGCGATCACCGCCACCGTGGCGTTGTTGATGTCGGTGTTGGCGGCGCCGGTGAACGTCGCCGTGTAGTCGGTGGCGCTGACCTCGGTCAGGTTGCTCAGCGTTCCCCCGGTCGCCGTGGTGTCGGCCAAGGTGAAGCTGGTCGGCGCCTGGCTGAAGGTGAAGCTGATCGTCGCCGTGTCGTCGGCAACATTGACGAGGCTGTTGTTGGTCGTCACCGTCACCGCCGGCGTCACCGTATCAACGGTAAAGGTGCCGGTCGTGCCGCCGGCGCCGGCATTGCCGTCGCCGTCGCTCCAGCTGTTGGCGATCACCGCCACCGTGGCGTTGTTGATGTCGGTGTTGGCGGCGCCGGTGAACGTCGCCGTGTAGTCGGTGGCGCTGACCTCGGTCAGGTTGCTCAGCGTCCCCCCGGTCGCCGTGGTGTCGGCCAAGGTGAAGCTGGTCGGCGCCTGGCTGAAGGTGAAGCTGATCGTCGCCGTGTCGTCGGCAACATTGACGAGGCTGTTGTTGGTCGCCACCGTCACCGTCGGCGTCGTGGTGTCGACGGTGAAGCTGTAGGCCGGGCTGCTCGCCGTGTTGCCGGCCACGTCCGTCGCCGTCGCGACCGCCGTAATGCTCTCACCGTTGGTGAGGCCACTGAGCGCCAGCGCCCAATTGCCGCTCCCGTCCACCGTCGCCACTTCCGGGGTGCCGTTCACGCTCACCGACACGCTGTCGCCCACTGCGGCCGTGCCCATGAGGGTGGTCGAACCGCCGTTGAAATGAGCCGCGTTGATGTAGTTGTTGCCGTCCGTCCCTACCGTCACCGCCGGGTCGGTGATCGTGCTCACGGTCGTCGTGGTGTCGACGGTGAAGCTGTAGGCCGGGCTGCTCGCCGTGTTGCCGGCCACGTCCGTCGCCGTCGCGACCGCCGTAATGCTCTCACCGTTGGTGAGGCCACTGAGCGTCAGCAGCCAATTGCCGCTCCCGTCCACCGTCGCCGCTTCCGGAGTGCCGTTCACGCTCACCGACACGCTGTCGCCCACTGCGGCCGTGCCGCCGAGGGTGGTCGAACCGCCGTTGTAATGAGCCGCGTTGATGTAGTTGTTGCCGTCCGTCCCTACCGTCACCGCCGGGTCGGTGATCGTGATCGTCGGCGCCGTCTCATCCACCGTTACCGTCTGGCTCGCCTCCGGCCCGGCAGGATTGATGGCCACATCCGCAAGGTTCGCCGTCACCGTGTAGGTGCCGTTGGCAAGTGCCTGGGCCTGCGCCGCAGGCACGTCCCCCGACCAGGTGCCGTTCGACTGCACCGTGGCGTTGAAGCTGTCGACCACTATGTTCGAACTGTTGACAATGTCGACCGTGACGGTGTCGCCAGTCACGCTCACGCTGCTGTCGGACGCCGTGCCGCTGATGGTAACGCCGTTAGCCGCGTCGGCTATGTTGATGATGTTATTGCCGTCGATCTTGTTGATCGCGACCGTCGGCGCGGCCTCGACCGTGAGATCGGTGCCGGTTGCGCCGTCGCTCTGGAAGGCAAACGTGTCGCCCGGAGGCAGGCCGCCCGAGATTGCGAATGTGGTCGGGCTGCCATTCACGATCAGCGTCGAGCCGTTCCAGACGGCGGTGGTCACGATCGTGCTGGCAAGATCGATCACGTCGCCGACGGCGAGACCCGAGATCGTGCCGGTGTAAGACTGCGACGCATCGAGTTGGAGCGTGCCGCCGGCATTGGTAAAGGTGACGCTGTCGCCGGCCGCGTTCGCGTTGCTCGTGATTTCAACGGTGCCGCCGTTGACCTCGATGACGCCGCTGCCGGTCTCGTTGACCGTATCGTCGATGACGAGCTTGCCGCCGGCGGTCGCTTCCAGCGTGCCGGTATTGGTGACGGTATTTCCGGTATCGATGATGAGGACGCCGCTGTCGCCGGGATCGAGCGGAGTGGCATCGACGATTCCGCCATTGATCAGCGTCAGGTTGTGGTCGCCCTGGCCGATCTCGCCGCTGCCCTCGATCGTGTCGCCCGTGTTGTTGAGCGTGGCGTTCGTGCCCGGGACGCCGATGATCAGGTTTCCAGCCGTCGGGCCGATCATTTCGAGGCTGCCGCCGCCCGACAGCGTTGTCGTGCCTTCCGTGCCGTCAACGTTAAACGTCGGATCGTCAAGCAGCACAACAATTTGGAGGGATGGTCCTTCCGGCGAGAAATCCGTGCCGTCAACGTTAAACGTCGGATCGTCAAGCTCGATCACGCCGCCGCCGCTGACGCCGGAGTAAATCGTGAACGAACCGCCGCTCACGATCTCAAGGGTTGCGCCCGCCACGAGCACCAGGCTGCTGGCGACTTCCGGACCGCTCACCGTGACCGTAACTGGTCCGAGGATATTGACAGTGTCTCCCGTACCCGGCGCGATGCTTGAGCCATTGTTCCAGTCCGACGCCGTGGTCCAATCGCCGTTGGATGAGTGCGTCCACGTGAAGACGGTTGTCGTCTGCCCCTGCGGGAGCGGTTGGTTGGGAGGGTTGATGGGACCGGGCGGCGACGGGGGGCCGCCATTGCCGGGGAGGGTGTAAGGTAGCGGAGTGTAAGTCGTGCCCGGCGGAAACAGTCCGGCGGTGTTGTTCTCGTTGTTCAGGATCGAGGGCGGCGTCGTGCTGCCGGTGCCGCCGGGATTGGATTGCGGCTGCGCGTTGGCGTGCTGGTTGGGGCTTTGCTGAAAGAGCTGGTCCTGCAGGCCCTGTGAATAGATGCCGAACGCGTCTTGAAAGGCGCTCTGATCTTGCGCCATTTGCTCCGGGCTGTTGGCGACCGTTTCGACGCTGACAGTCCCGCCGCTGTGGGGTCGCAAAATAATCGTCACTGAGGGATCATCGACGATGATGTGCCGCGGGTGCTCCTCCTTGGTGACGATCTCGAAGACGCCGTGCTTGAGATCCTTGTAGTCGATCTGCCCGTCATCAAGCAGGGCGATGTCGGCGCTCGCGGCTTTCAGTTCGTGAATGAGGCCGATGGTCAGCGCGCTGAAGGCCAGACTGCCGATGCCGGCCGCTCCGGCGCGGCTTTGAATTTGGCCGACCGGGGTGTCGATGATCAGGCGCCCGGCGGCCGCCACCTTGCCGGCAATAAAGCCGAACACTCCTTTGGCGACGCGAAACAGCGCCGCATTGGCGGATTTTTCCGCGCCGCAACTGAATTCGTCCAGCACCACACGCGCGTCGGCGTAAAGCTGCAATGTCGTTCCATCGACGAACGCAATGCTGGCGAAGCCGTCGGCGCCGGTCTCGATCAGGTCGCCTTGATGGATAAGGTCGCCAATGGCGGGTTGAACGACGAGGTTCGCGCGCGTGATGCTCGCCGCACCCGTCACGGCCTGTAATTTGCCAATGGCCGGGCCGGGCATCAGGTCCGGAGTGGAGCTGAGCGCATAGCCAGGATCGTCGGGCGCGTTGGCCTTGCCGCGAAACATCTGTTGCGTCTCCCAGTGACAGTCGGACCGGCCGCTTGGCACGCGTTCTTTGTTTTGCGCGCGCGATCTTCGAATAAGTCGCCGTGTACGGACCGTGGCGGTCGGGTCGATCGCCTCTTAAAAGTTCATGTAATTTCCGACTTTCTTTACCCATTTGTCAAAGGTTTGATGGGATAAATTGACTCTTAAGTTACCATTGGCGGGCGGCTCTCCGCCGCGTTGAATGATCCATCCGCGCAACCGGGCCGACCGTCGCCGTGACCGACCCAAGTGCTTGGTATTTCTGCAAATCGAGGTACGGCGGTCGCCGCGGGGACCCAATTGTAGTTTACGACAAAAAAGCGGTGGCGCGCATTGATCTATGACGTCAAACGAGTTATGCATGAAGTTTAAGGTTCCTCCTGCTTTGCAGGGAGGACGGCATGAACACCCGCACGATTGGATTATTGTTCGCTGGACTCTCTCTTGCGGCGAGCGGCTTGCTACCGGGCGCGGCCTCGGCCCAGACCGGGTCCCCGCCAGCGGGGGAGCTTGACGCGAGCCCGATCGGCAAGGTCCTGACGGCGACCGGGACCGCCCGCATTGAGCATGCGGCCGCGATCGTCGTTCAGGCCAATGCGCCGCCGGGCGGCGTCGGTCAGGCGAAGGCCGGCGATTCGGTCTATCGCGGCGACGTGATCCAGACTGGAGCGGATGGCGCGCTCGGCATTGCCTTCGTTGACGGCACCTCGTTCAACGTTTCCAGCAATGCGCGAATGGTAGTGAATGAGTTCGTGTATGATCCGAAGGGTCATGCGAATTCGACCCTGCTCAGCCTGACCAAAGGGACATTTACTTTCATCGCCGGCAACGTCGCGCATACCGGTGGCATGAAGGTCGATACGCCTTTGGGAACCATGGGAATTCGAGGGACTGCTCCGCGCGTTGAAATCATGGATGACGGCTCGGTCAAGTTTTCAACACTTGTCGAAGACAAGTAGAACGCTGCAGAAAACCGTCCCAGCGATCCTGCCCCGGGGAGTCCGCATCCATAACGGAATATTTGCGGCCAAGCGCCGGATCATGATCGGATCATGGCGAAGCCGGCAAATCGAGAGCGCGCCGCGCGGAGCGGTGCTGGAACTGGACTCGACGTCGTCGGCCTCTCGACGTAGCCTGATGCAGCAGGATATGGATCATGAGCGGTGATGCATCCCGACGCATTGCGCGCGGCGGCGCGGCATCGGCCTTGTTGCTGATGTCGTTGACGACATGGGCCGCGGCGCAGGCCCCACCAAAACTCAGCAACGTCGACCTGTGCAATGGCAGAAACCGCAGCTCCCCCATGCCTCAGATCGCCGGGTGCACGGCTATCATAAAGTCGGAGGCCAACAACGCGAAGGTGCTGGCGATCGCCTACAACAACCGCGGAAACGCCTTCACCGGCCTCGGGGAATACGAGCTTGCCATCCGCGATTATGACCAATCGATCAAGAACAATCCAAATTACGCCAAACCGTTCAACAATCGCGGCGTGGCTTACCGGAAGAAAGGCGAGTATGACCGGGCGATACAGGATTTCGATGCAGCGCTCGCCATCGATCCGAATTATGCCGACGCTTTTGCCAACCGGGCCGAGATTTACCTGAAAAAGGGCGACTATTCCCACGCCTTGAAGGACTTTGACGAGGCGATCCGGCTGCAGCCCAATGTGGGGCTGGTGTGGAACGAGCGCTGTTGGGCCCGCGCGGTAACCGGCGATTTGCAGGCGGCGATGGCTGATTGCAATGAGGCGATCCGCTTGGAGCCAAAGGCCGCCGATACGTTCGATTCGCGCGGTTTTACCTACCTCAAATCGGCGCAATGGGAATCGGCGATCGCGGATTATAATTCCGCGTTGCAGTTGGAGCCGAAGTTGGCAAGTGCGCTCTATGGGCGGGGATTTGCCAAGCTGAAGAAGGGCGATCGATCCGGCAACGCCGACATCGCTGCGGCAAAGTCCGTCGATAAGAATATCGCGACGGAATTCGCCGGCTATGGGCTGAAGTAAGTGGAGCGCGTCGGGGCGCTGCTGACCGATCTCTACCAGCTCAACATGATCCAGGCCTACCTGGACCATGGCGAGACAAAGACTGCCGTCTTCGAATTCTTCGTCCGTAAGCTCCCCGCCCGCCGCGGCTTTCTCATCGCCGCCGGGCTCGACCAGGCGCTCGATTTCCTCGAAAACCTCCGCTTCTCGGCCGCGGAGATCGAATGGCTCGAGAGCACCGGCCGGTTCGGCGAGAACCTGCGCGATTATCTGCGCGAGTTCCGCTTCAGCGGCGACGTCCACGCCATGCCCGAGGGTACGATTTTCTTCGCCGACGAGCCGATCCTGCGGGTAACCGCGCCGCTGCCGCAGGCGCAATTCGTCGAGTCGCGCCTGATCAACATCTTGCACTTCCAAACGCTGATCGCCGCCAAGGCGGCGCGCATGGTTCTCGCCGCGCCCAACAAGCTTTTGGTCGATTTCGGGTTGCGGCGCGCCCATGGCGCCGAGGCCGGCCTCATGGCGGCGCGCGCGAGCTATATCGCCGGCTTTGCCGGCACCGCCACGGTCCTCGCCGGCCGCGATTTCGGCATCCCGATCTACGGCACGATGGCGCACTCCTTCATCGAGGCGTTCGACGACGAGACGGCGGCGTTCGAAGCGTTCGCGCGTGCGCGGCCGGACAATCTCGTACTTCTCCTCGACACCTACGACACCGAGGCCGCCGCGCGGAAGGTGGTGGCGCTGGCGCCGCGCCTCAAAGCGGCGGGAATCGCGATCCGCGGGGTTCGGCTCGACAGCGGCGATCTCGTCGCCCTGGCGAAAAGCGTGCGCGGCATCCTCGATGCGGGCGGACTTCGCGACGTGACGATCTTTGCGAGCGGCGGACTTGACGAGGATTCGCTCGCCGCCTTTGCCCGCGCGAACGCGCCCATCGACGGCCTCGGCGTCGGCACCAGCCTGACGACATCCTCCGACTTTCCCGCGCTCGATTGCGTCTACAAGCTGCAGGAATATGCCGGCCTGGCGCGGCGCAAACGCGCGGTGCAGAAGGCCACCTGGCCGGGTCGCAAGCAAGTGTGGCGGCGCTACGGCCCCGACGGCCGCATGGCCGGAGACCTCCTCGCGCGCGAAGGCGGCGCCAAGGCCGGGGAGCCGCTCATCGAGCCGGTCATGGAGCACGGCCGGCGATTGCGGGCGCCGCCGTCGCTCGACGAGATCAGGAGCCGCGCCAAGCGCGAGCTTGAAAGATTGCCCGAGCCCTTGCGCCGGCTCGAGCCGGGCACGACCTACCCGGTCGAGGTCGCCGACGAACTCGTTAAGCTTGCGGCCGAGGTCGATCGCCGCGCGCAGCCGCAATAAGGCGACGGTCACAGCCCCAGGAGGCCGCGCGCCTCGGCGATGCAAGCGGCAGGGTTGGTAATGTCCAGGTAAAGGCTGCGGATTCCCGCGGCCTCACCGCCAGTGACATTTGCCCGCTGGTCATCGATGAACACGACCTCGTGCGCAGTGAGGCCGAGCGCCTTCAAGGCCAGCTCATAGGCGCGCGGATCGGGTTTGAGAATGTTCGTGTGCGTGGCGTCGACGACGCTATCCACCTGATCGGCGAACGGCATGGCGGTCAGCCAGCGTTTGCCGTGGAACAGTTCCAGCTCGTTGGTCAGTATACCGAATCTGAACCCCGCCCGCTTGGCATCGGCGATCAGCGACAGCATCTCGGGCCGGAGCGTGACCTCCTGGCGAAGCTCATTGTGCTTCACGCAGAATTCGCGGATCGTCCAGTCTTGCCCGAGCAGCCTGCCGACCTCCTGCGCCCGCCGGCCCCAGTAACTGCGCTCGGAAAGCGTGCCGGCAAGCACCTGTTGCCAGAGCTGATCCGACCGGGGATCGAACGGTCCCGCCCAGTCCAGCGCGCCTTCGGGCAGGTTCAACAAGCGTTCCAGCGCGCCCCGCGTTTCGAAGAAGCTCCTCGCAATGACGTTGCCGAAGTCCAGCAGCAGGCCCTTGTAGCGTCTGCCGTGGCCGCTCTCGGAATTGCTCTGTATCACCGCGCTCATACGCCTCGTCGTTCGGATAACCCGCCGCCCCATCACGACGCCGATTATTTGAGAGGACGATCGCCCCGGACCGCTTGCAATTTTAGCGTCCGTGGCGGGCGCGCAGTGCCGAAGCAGTTCAGGATTCTCAGGTTTCCTTGGATTGCTTCGTCGCTGCGCTCTTCGCAACGCCGGTTGATTCCACCCGCCGGGACCCGCTCGTAAAACTTGCCTAGCCGTTGTAAGGCACGAGCTTGGCGCCGATCGGAATGTTGGGATCGTCGGCGTTATCGGTGACCACCATGTCGAGCTTGAACTTACTGCCCGGCTTGGCGTTCACCCATTGGGTGCCGGCGAAGACCATCGGATAGGCGTTGGGAACGGGGCCTTTGGTCCAATCGAGTTGGCCGACCGGAGTCATCACCTTGAGGGTGCTCAACGCCTTGGCGATAGATTGGTGACTCTTCGGGTTATCGCTGCTCTTGAGGGCCGCAATGCCCGCATCGATCAGCCCGACATTGTCGCCCAGCATCTGATTCCATTGCCGTCCGGTGTCCTTCTCGTATTTGTCGGCGAGTTGCTGGGAGGTGAGGCCCGTCAGCGACGACTTGTAGGGGAAGGTCGGATGCCAGAAGGCGACCGTGGCAAGCTTCGGCCCCAACGAGCCCAAGGCCTCGACCTGCGACGGGAACAAACAGGTCTTGGCGATCTGCGCGATCTTGACCATGCGCGTGTAGCCCTGCTGCGCCGCCTGGCGCCAGAACACCGCAAAATCCGGCGGAATAGGTCCAGTCGTGAAAATCTCGCAGTTCTCCGTCTTGAATTTCGTGATCTGCGCGGTGTAGTCGGTGGTGCCGTCCTCATAGCCGCCTGGATCGATCACGGTGAATCCGGCCTTTTCCAGGATCGGCTTGAAGATGGTGCGCAGCGAATTGCCGTCGGCATCGTTGGGCATGAGGAAGGCCACGCGCTTGTTGGTCTTCACCGGCCCGTTCCATTGCGAAATATAGGCCTTGGAGAAATTGGCGACGCCGAATCCGAAGTGATAGGTCCAATGGAACGGCGAGGGCTCGCCCGGCTTGGCGCCGCGGCCGAAATACCAGGACTCCCACGGCATGCCGGTCGACAGGCACGGCACGCCAGCGGCCTCGCAGGCGTCGGATACCGGGTTGACCGTCTCCGGCGTCGAGGTGGTGAGCATGAAATCCACGCCGTCGCTGTTGATCAGCGCCTTGGCCAACTGGCCCGCGCGGCTCGGATCCGATTGGGTATCGCGGTCGAGGATTTCGATTTTATAAGTCTTGCCGCCTGCCGAGATGCCGCCGCTCACGGCTTTGCGCGCCAAGTCGAGAACAAAGGAGTTGGGCTCGCCGAACCCGGCGAGCGCTCCGGTGCGCGGACTGATGAAGCCGACCTTGATCACGTCGCTCGCTTGCGCCCGAGCGATGCGGCCAGACAACACCAGGGCGCCCGCGCCGGCGACCGCCGTCTTGACAAAGCCGCGCCGCGATACCGGCATGGCCGACTCCTTCCCTGACCTCGGAGACGTCGTCATCTGGTCCGAACTCATTTTATTCCTCCCGTTGCTTTTCGATCTATCAGCGTGTGTTTGCTTCCGGCGGTGTTGTCTCTGTCGCGACGCGTCACGTCGGTCGGCTCAAGCGGCCCGGTGGACCGTCACCAGGCCCTTGTCGCCATCGACCGTGACCTCGTCGCCGTCCTTGATTGTTTGCGTCGCCAGCCCGGTGCCGACCACGCACGGCACGCGGTACTCCCGGCTGACGACGGAGGCGTGGGTGAGCGTGCCGCCGCCGTCGCAGACGCAGGCGGAAATCTTGGTGAAGGCCGGCGTCCAAGTCGGCGTGGTCCCGACGCAAACGAGGACTTCGCCTTGCCGCAGCAGATGCAGTTGATCCGGCGAGCGCAGCACGCGCGCCGTGCCGCGGGCGACCCCGGATGAAGCCGGGATGCCCGACAGTTGCTTGACGCCTCCGGCGCCGGTCTTCATCCGCTCGAGGAATTCGTTGGTAATGCCGAAGATTTCGATCACCACCGGGTCGGCAATGGTTTCGGGCGGAGTGCCGAGCACGATCGGCATCTCCTCCAGGCGCGCGTTCCACTGGTTGAAATAGGCCTTGCGATCGGCGATCAACGGCTCGAAGGATCGTCGGCTCCGCTTGCCGTTGGCAAGGTCGCGCAGCTCCGAATAGAATAGGAAGTTCACGTCCGCCGGATCGCTGAAATCCACGGCCTTGGCGATGGCTTGTGCCGCCTTGCGGATTGGCAGCGTGCAGCGCATGTCGACGTACCAGTTGTGGTCGTCGTTCCACCAGGCGAAGTTGGCGTGTTGGCAGGACGCGAGCGCCTGATCGAAAGCCTCGCGCTCTTTTGTCGTCATCTTCGCCCGCGATCGTTCGATCAGATTCTCACGTTCGGCGACGGCCGCTTTCAGACTGTTCTCGAACGCGTAAGGGTCGTTGCTCTGTAGCAGCGACTTGATGATGCCGAGGCAGCTGCTCGGGTCCTCGATCCAGGCCGGGGAACTGACGTCGACGACACTGTTGCTGCGCCAGCCGTATTGCTGCAGAAACGCATCGAAAGCGGCCGCCCATTGGGACGCCGCGGGCGTCTTCTTGAGCGTTTGATAGAGATCGGCGCGGGCGGTGTCGGCGATAATCCTATGGACCGGGGTGCCGCGTGCGGAATTGGCGAGCTGCCACATGACGCGGTCGGATTTCATCGGCTGCGTCTCGTAGCCCTGCAAGAACTTCGGAATATCGGCCGACGCGATACCCAGTTCCTTGCACAGCCCGTAGAAGCCGAGATAGTTCGCGGTGAGCGGGTACATCAGGTCGAAGTGGATTTCCCACGCCCGCACGTGAAAAGCGCGCGCATCGACCATGAACCGCCAAATCTCCGCCGGCGATTTGCCCGCGAGGTCGTAGGTCTCCAGGTGCCGAAGACCCTTGACGATCTCGGCGCGGCGCTCGTCCCAGATGGCGGGGAAATTCTGCAGGAAGGGAGGCAACACCGAGCCGACGCGCCCGCCGCGGCTCTCCGCGATCCAGGGCGTGACGGGGATGTCGGAACCGTAGACAAAAATTCCGGCAACGCGCGGCGCCAATCCGTCGCTCGGCGGCAACGGCATGTTGTGCGCTGCCGACTGCGTGCCCCAGGCGAAGCCGTCCTCCAGCCAGACAAAATTGAGCGGATAGGCCCGCGGCCATTGGAAGCCCTTGAACCAGAACCGGGCCTCGTCTTCAGGCTTGAACAGCGAAAGGCGGTCGCTCACCCATGGGGCGTCGATGTGCTTGACCGGATCGAATCCAGGGTAGCCCTTGTCCTTCAGAATTTCCGCAAAGGTGATCACGCCTCGTGTCCTCCCGTGGTCGCCGCATGTTCGGCAAATTTCCCGCGGCGGCAGGCGCTGACGCATTCGGCAGACTGTTCTTCGCACGGCGACCAGCGGGTCATGCGAAGCCAGCAGACGCACGTCTCCACTGTCTTCCGCGATGCTATGTTGCCGCCGGTAGCGTTAGAAGGCACAGAATCTTGGTGTTTTTATCAGCACAGTTGAATATTCCCAAGCGTCGTTCAAGTATCGCCGGCACCCGTCGACAGCAAAAGCTTCGCGATTTTGCTGCTGGTACACGGCGAGCGCGAAGCTATAATTTCTGTTTGCCCGCCGCCGGCAATTGCCGGAGCGCCGCCAGGCGCAAGCGCAAGACCTGCGCGCTGCGAACAAGTCCCGGGCGAGGGAGAATGGCATGAAGCGATCCGAGGGGGTCGTCCATCTCGTCCGGCAATTAATCGACAGCGGCACGCTCGCACCCGGCGCCAAGGCGCCGTCCGTCCGGCAGATGAGCCGGATCGCGGGGTGCAGCATGTCGACGGTGCATCACGCCTATGGCTTGCTCGAAAGTGCCGGAGTTTTCGTCGCGCTGCCGCGGTCGGGCTTCTATATCGATGAAGGGGTCGGCCGCCCGTGCCGGTCCGCTGGCGCCGAGGCCGCTTCATCCGCCGCGTCATGCGAGGTCGCCCGCGAAATTTCCATCAGCGCGCTGACCCTTCGCCTGTTCGCCTCGTGGAGCAACAGCGAAATCCAGCAATTCGGAGCGATTTACGCCAGCACCGACTTGTTCCCGGTCGAGGACGTCAATCGGCACTTTCGCCGGGTTCTGCGCAACTGCAACGGGTCCAAAGGAGCCGATACCGCGAGTTCGACCCAGGGCGACCCGGCGTTACGCGAGACTCTCGCCCGCCGTTACGTCGAGCATGGCGTGGCCCTGTCGGCCAACGACATCGTGCTTACCGCCGGCGGAATGCACGCGCTCAATCTCTGCATCAACATCCTGACCAAGCCCGGCGACATCGTCTTGATCGAATCGCCGACGATGTTCCCGGTCTTTACCGCCTTGGAACATCGCGGTTTGCGGGCCATCGAGATCCCCTACTCGCCCAGGCACGGCCTCGATCCCGATCAGTTCGAATACCTCACCGACCGACACGAAATTCGCGCCTGCGTTCTGATGCCGACCCATCAGTATCCGACCGGCGTTTCGACGCCGGAAAGCGCGGTGCGCAAGATCGTGGAGATCGCCCGCCGCAAGAATCTGCCGATCATCGAGAACGGCGGCTACATGGACCTGCAATACGGCAAGAGTTGCGCGCCGACTCTCAAGCGTTTCGACGAAGCCGGACTGGTGCTGCAGGTCGGCAGCTTCTCCAATACGCTGGCGCCGGGCTATGGCATCGGATGGCTGGTGCCCGGCCGCTTCCGTGAAAAGATCGTGCAGATGAAATTCGCGAGCAATCTGCTCAGCGGCGGAATATTCCAGCGGGCCGTCGCCGATTATATGCACAGCGGGAATTTCAATCGTCACCTGCGCAACCTGCGCGGCAAGCTCTTGGCGCGCATGGAGCACGGGATCGGCCTGATAGGGCGATATTTTCCGGCCGGGTGCCGCGTGGCAAAGCCGTCGGGCGGCTTCATGTGCTGGGTCGAAGGGCCGCCGGGATTCGACTCGATCGCCGCTTGCCGCGATGCGTTGGCGCGCGGCGTCGGCCTGCCGCCCGGTCCGTTGTTCTCGGTGCGCGAGGCGTTCCGCAATTACATCGGGCTGAACTTGTCATTCCCCTGGACGGCAGAGGCGGAGGCCCGCCTGAAGGCGATCGGCGAACTCATCCGCGAATATTCGTAACCCGTCGCGGCGATTAGGCCGCCGCGGCGCGGCCCCAAAGCTCCGCCGTCGCCAGCCGCGCGCCTTCGGCGAGCGCTTCCAGCTTCGCCCACATGATGGAGGGGTGAACGCGTTGGTAGAAGACGCCCTGCGCGAAGCCGCAGTCGGTGCTGCCAATGACGCGCTCACGGCCGACGAGCCTGGCGAGGCGCACCAGACGCTCCGCCACCAGCTTCGGGTGCTCGACCACGTTGGTGGTGTGGGCAATGACGCCCGGCAGCAGGACGCGGTCCGGCGGCAGTTTGGTTTTTTCCCACACGCGCCATTCGTGTTCATGGCGCGGATTGGCCATTTCCAGCGAATAGCCTCCGACCTTCACGTCGAGGATGAGGTCGACAATGTCCTCCGCCGCAACGTCATTTGTGTGCGGCCCGTTCCAGCTGCCCCAGCACACATGATAGCGGCTCTGCCGTTGGGGAATCCCGTCGAGCGCGCGGTTGAGCGCCGCGACCTTCTGCTCCGCCCAGGCGTAATAATCCGCGAAGCGCGCCGGCGGGCACATCACGTCGTATTTAGCCGCCAGCCAAGCGTCATCGAGTTGCACGATCAGTCCGGCGTCGGTGATCGCCTTGTACTCGGTGCGCAACGCTTCGGCGAGGGCGAGACTCAGCCGCTCCTCGCTGCCGTAATATTCATCGCGCAGGCCCTGCAGCACGCTCGCCGGTGCGACCACGGGCAGAAATCCGGTGACGCCGCCTTTGCCGCGCAGCGCCGCTTTGAGATTGGCGATGTCGCGCTGCACCTGGGTCTGGCCCCGATAGCCGATGGGACCCGTCACCACCCAATAGCCGGCCCCGGCATTGGCCTGCTGGCTCACCTGATATTCGGCGTAGAAGTCACGGAAGCGCTCGAAGTCATGACCGGCCGAGGGCGTCGGCCGCGGACGCTCGCTCGGGACCGGGCGGAATTCGAGTCCGTCGAGGCGTTCGGTCACGTAGCGGTACCACGAGCTTTTCGGGTATTCGCCGTCGTTGACCACGTCGAGACCGGCCTTGACCTGGCGGGCGACGACCTCGGCGACGGCCCGCGTCAGGTATTTTTCGAACGCAGCATCGTCGATGGCATCGCGCTCGAGCCGCTTGCGCATATAGGTGACGAGTTCCGGCGGCCGTACCAAGCTTCCGACATGCGTGGTTTGGATACGGTCGGTGTTGACTTGCATTGCCCCATCCTCACGAACGGTTTCAGGAACGGCCCCAAATCTCCTCGGCGACCTCGACCACCCGCGAGAGCTTCGCCCATTGCTCGTCCTCGGTCAGCAGATTGCCCTCTTCCGTGCTGGCGAAGCCGCACTGCGGGCTCAGACAAAGCTGGTCGATATCGATGAACTTTGTGGCCGCTTCGACGCGCCGTTTGATCTCGTCCTTGGCTTCGAGATGACCCGACTTGGAGGTCACCAGCCCGAGCACGACCTTCTTTCCCTTGGGGAGGAGCCGCAAAGGCTCGAAGCCGCCGGCACGTTCGGTATCGTATTCCATGAAATAGACATCGATGTTCGTCTTGTTGAACAGGATGTCGGCAATCGCATCGTATCCGCCCGCGCCCTGATAGGTCGAACGGAAATTGCCGCGGCAAAGATGCATGCCGGCCACCATGTCCGCCGGCTTGTCCGCCAGGGCGATATTGGTCGCTTGCGAATAGAGGTCCGGCAGCTTTTCCACGTCGTTGCCGTGTTCGATGAAGAATTGGCGCTGCTTCGCGTCGACCAGAATAATCATGTAGACTTCGTCGAGCTGCAGATAGCGGCAACCGGCGTCGCCCAAGGCGTGCACGACCTGACGATAGGTCTTCGCCAAGTCGGCATAAAACTCCTCGAAGGAGTCATAGACGGATCCGTCAAGTATCGTCTTGCCCCGGTGCGCGAGAAAAGCGCTCGGCGCCGGAATCGTCATCTTCGGGATCGACGCCGGCCCGGCGATGGAATTGAGATAGCGGAAGTGATCGATCATCGGGTGCTTTGTGAACGTGCCGAGCCGCGCGGTCGGTCGATGGGCCAAGGTCTTGGGCTGGCTGCCGTGGAACCGCTTGATATTGGGCGTCGAGAAGGTCTCGACATTATCGAGATGGCGGAAGAAATCGCGGCTCCAAAAGCTGCGCCGGTATTCGCCGTCGGTCACGGTCCTGAGACCGAGCGATTCCTGCTTGGCGACGGCGCGTCTAATCGCTTCATCCTCGATCTCTTTGAGATCGGCCGCGGTGATCTCGCCGCGCTCGAGCTTGGCACGCCCGATCTTGATGTCGGGCGGGCGCAGCAAGCTGCCAACATGCTCGGCGCGCAAAGGCGGCTGGGGTCTCGTCATCGGGCGTCCGTCCTCGTGATCGTGTAGGGCTTCGTGCGTCGTGCCAACGATGAGTTCGGTCCCGCGCACCGCCGATGGTGCTAACATCAGCCCTCGATGCATAACAAGTATAAAACGCCGCAAGCACTTCTCCATTATTGTGCGACACTTCAATAAATTCATTCTGTGCTATGCAAAGAACCGCAAAACTGTTCCGATAAGTAACGGTGCCGGTCGAAACGAAAGAATCTGTCCCTGACAGGGAGTGGCGCTGCGCGCGCCAATGATGTAGTCCAGAGGCCGGCAAGGGCGCGCAGCGATCGTCGGCCGCCGCGCTTGTGGAAACGCCAAGACAGGGTTTCTGATGCTGCGCTGGCTGAGTGAACTGACCGATGATGACTGCGCCGCGGTGGGACCGAAAATTGCCCGGCTCGGCGAGCTACGCCGGCTCGGAGTCGAAGTCCCCGACGGTTTCGCCGTTACTACCCGTGCATTTCGAGCGTTTCTCGTCGACAATTCATTGGAAGCCATCATCGATCGCGAGCTGGCGGCGGTGAAAAATGTCGACGATTTGGCCGCAACGGAAGCAGTCTCCAATCGCTTGCGCGATCTTATCGAACGGGCGCCGCTGGAGGCGGCGTTCGAGGCGGCGTTGCGCGAGGCCTATGACGAGCTGTGCTTGCGTTACGGCGATGTTACGCTGCCGGTCGCCGTGCGCAGCTCTGCCGCCGGCGAAGACGCCGCCGCGGCAAGTTTCGCCGGGCAATACGAAAGCTATCTCGGCGTCATCGGCGCCGAAGCCGTCGCCGCCGCCGTGCGGCGGGCGTGGAGCAGTCTCTTCGTCGCGCGCGGATTGAGCTATCGACTGCGCCGGAAGCAGCATTATCGCGACACGCCGATGGGAGTCGGCGTATTGCGTCTGGTGCAGGCGCGTTGCGCCGGCGTGGCCTTCTCGGTCGATCCCGTGAGCAAAAAGCGCGACCGTTTCGTCATCGAGGGCTCCTGGGGCTGGGGCGAAGCGGTGGTGAAAGGCGTTGTCGAGCCCGATCATGTCGAAGTCGATCGGGTCGACGGACGGGTCATCGCTTATCGTGTGGGCGAAAAGCGCGTTGCCTCGGTTTTCGACCGCATTCGTGGCGGCCTCGCGGAGCAGGAATTGCCCGCGCGCTTTCACCGCGCGCAGTGTCTCACCGATGAAATGATCCGCTCATTGTGGACGACCGTCGCGCAGATCGAGCAGCGGTTCGGCAAGCCGGTCGATGTCGAGTGGGTGATCGAGCCCGCTTGGCGGCCCGGATCTCCGGTTGTAGTGGTGCAAGCGCGTCCGGTCAGCACTATGGATGGGGAGAGCGGGAGCGCGCCGCAGTGGGACGCGCTCCGCTATGCGGCGAAATACGGTTTGGGCATCGAGCCCCAATCGACCGCGGTGCCGACGTCGTCCAGCGCTTGACCGCGATACCGACCGGTCATGGAGCACGGCCGCCGATTGCGGGCGCCGCCGTCGCTCGACGAGATCAGGAGCCGCGCCAAGCGCGAGCTTGAAAGATTGCCCGAGCCCTTGCGCCGGCTCGAACCGGGCACGACCTTCCCGGTCGAGGTCGCCGACGAACTCGTTAAGCTTGCGGCCGAGGTCGATCGCCGCGCGCAACAGCAGGCGATCCCGTCGTAACGACGCCATGAACGATAGCGGCAGAATCAACGGCGACGACGTCCTCATCGTCGTGGACATTCAGAACGACTTCTGTCCGGGCGGTGCGCTTGCGGTGCCGCGCGGCGATGAGGTCGTGCCGATCATCAATCGCCTGGCGGCGCGGTTTCGCAATGTGGTGCTGACCCAGGATTGGCATCCGCCCGGACATTTCTCGTTCGCCTCGACTCATCCGGGGAAAAAGCCCTTTGAGACGATAGCCGCGTCCTACGGGCCGCAGGTGCTCTGGCCCGACCATTGCGTGCAAGCGACGCCGGGCGCCGAATTTCATCGGTCGCTGCACATTCCGCACGCCGCTTTGACCATACGCAAAGGCATGGCGCCTTTGATCGATTCCTACTCGACATTCTACGAGAATGACCGCAGGACGCCGACCGGCCTCGGCGGCTATCTGCGCGAGCGCGGCTTTACACGGATCTTTCTCGCCGGCCTCGCCTTCGATTTCTGCGTGCGCTATTCGGCCGAGGACGCGCAGCGTGAGGGCTTTGCCGTTTTCGTCATCGAAGACGCCTGCCGCGGCATCGATGTGGACGGCTCGGTTGCGGCGACGCGGGCGAGTCTCGCGGCGCTGGGCGTTGCCTGCCTCTCCGCGCTGACCGCCGCTTAGGGAAGGGCGAACGTGGCCGCCCGGCATGACCAGCCCCAGCGGCAGCCGTCCCGTCCGTCCGACAAGCTTCCTGAAAAAGGTTCCCTGCTCTACACTTATGGCGGCGCAGCGCACCGCTGTGTGCAACGCACAAAAATCGTTGACTCGGGGTCCGGGAGGCGTGACATTACGAAAATGTGAACTTGGCGGTAACCCGATGCGTCGGCAAACGGCTGCACCAGCATCAAGTCTGCCCTCGTTGATGATGCCCTGCCCGGTTTGTGCGGGACGGATGGCCTATCATGACCGCCGTCCGCTCACGCCCGACATCGAAGACACCGTCTATGCCTGCAGGCGCTGCGGCGCCGAGCTCATCAGGACCTCGGTGCGCCATGCGAGCCGGGACGTGGAAGCCGCCTGAGGTTCAGGTAGCCCGCTTTGCTCTTCGGTCAGCCGCGTTCAAGATCGCGGCGCGAGCCGCATCTGCCGCTGCACGGCGCGCCCGAGGAGGCCGTAAGGGTTCGCCAACGTCTCGAAGAGTTCGAAGTGGTTATAGCCCTCGCCGACGATCAGCTCGGCGGGCTTTGCCGCCGCTTTGAGCGCCGCGAAGAAGTCGCGCGTCTGGCGCTGGAATTCCGGCGTCTCGCACGTGCCATGGACGAGGACGAGCGGCGTCGTCAGGCCGTCGAGATGGCGCTGCGGGCTCAGCGCGCGCTCGATCTCGTCGGTGAATTTGACGTAGGCCGAGCGCTTCGACAGGCGCACGGGCTTAAGATCGTACATGCCGCCGGACAGCACCGCGCCCTTGCAGAAATCGGGCGGCAGGCTTTCCTCGCGCCAGCCGCGCGTGACCGCGCAGGCGGCGAGGTGCGCACCGGATGAATGTGCGCAAACGTAGAGCCGGTCGCGATCGCCGCCGAAACTCTCGGCGTTGCGCCAGACCCAGGCGAGCGCGCGGCTGACTTGCCGGTAGAGCGGCGCCAGATCGCCGCCGGCCTCGCCGACGTTGATGAAGTCGATGATGACGGCGTGAGCGCCGGCGCCGACGAGCGGCTCGGCCAAGAACGCTCACTCGGCGGCGCTGCTGCGCAGCCAACCACCGCCATGGACGAAGACATTGATCGGCGCGCCCTTCCCCTGCCCGCTTGCGGCGGAGGGCAGGGTGGGGGCGCGGAAAATATCGAGGGCTTCGTGCTCGCTCGGCCCGTAAGCGAGACGCTGCGGCGCGCCCAGATTCTGCCGCGCCCGCTCACTCGCCGCATGGATCCGTCCGAGTATCAGATCGCGGTTGGGTGCGTAGACCAACTGATCGTAGGCGTCGTCGAGCGCCTGTTGGTCCATATCGCGCCAAACGAGCGGCCCTTTAGCTTTTGCGGCAGTCGCAGATATGGCGGTCATCGAACGTCCTTATCATCATCGATCGCGGTTACCCTCCCCTTTGGGAAGCGGTGGGTATAATTAGCTAATTTCAGCTCCTCGAAGAAGTCGTGGCAATTTGCTCTATTCCCTTTGATGGAATACGACTCCGTCCATGATCCTCTCGTTCAAGGACCCGGCGACGGCCGCCGACAAGGCAAAGGCATCGATATGTCCCGCGGCACTGACGCCGCGGCCTCATTGAAGCTCTTAATGACGAGCAGGAAACTTGATCCTATTCCTCCCGGCGAAATGCTGCTCGAGGAATTCATGAAGCCGAATGGAGTGAGCCAGAACCGGCTGGCGCGCGATATCGACGTAAATCCCGCCCGCATCAACGACATCGTGCACGGCCGCTCCGCCATTACCGCGCCGATTGCACTGCGGCTCGCGAAATATTTCGGCACGACCGCGGAACTGTGGATGAACCTGCAATCCAGCTATGAATTGCGCAAGGCGCGCCGGTCCGATGGCGATCGCATCGGGCGGCGGGTGCGGATTTTGGCAGCCGAGTAGCGGGCAATCCGCCGCCTTCGACGCTACCCGCCGTAGAACACGTTGTCGCCGAGGTCCTTCATCTCCAGGATGGCGGCGTCGGGGCGGCCAGCGGGAGGCTGGTTGAGGTGCGCCTCCACCACCTCGCCGACGACAATGTGATGGTCGCCCTGCTCGACGATGGCGGTGACCCGGCATTCGATCGCGCCCGGCGCCGCGGTGAGGATCGGCGCGCCAGTTGCGCCCTTGCGGAACGGCTGGCCGCTCAGCTTGCCGTTGCTGAGTTGCGTCGGCTTGAAGAACGTGAAGGCCACGCCCTTGTGCTCCTTGCCGAGCATATTGAGCGCAAAGGCTTGCGCCACCTTCACGATCTTATAGGCCCCCGAATCGGTCTTGACGCCGACCGCCACGAGCGGGGGCGCAAACGCGGTCTGCGTCACCCAGTTCACGGTCGCCGCCGCGATGTTGCCGTTGCCGTCGTCAGCGGTGAGCACGTAGATGCCGTAGGGGATCATCCGCAGCACGGTCTTCTTGGCGTCGGCGTTCATCATGCCCTCGCTTTGCTGACAAACCTCCATAAGCTTAGCTCCGCCTGCATTTAACGCAATTGCCCTGCCGGCGCAGATATGGATGGCCGACCGGCTTCCACCTGTTCGAATCATGCGCTAATCGCAGGCGATGGCGTCACGTTTCTTCCGCATCGGCCGCTCGGCGACCGGGCTCGGCCTGTTTGCGACCAAATCGATCAAGCGCGCCGACTATATCGCCACTTATCGTGGCCGGCGGATTTCGACCGAGGAATCCGACCGGCGCGAGGCGCGCGGCGCCAGATATCTGTTTGCGGTCAACAGCAGGTGGGCCATCGACGGCTCCTCGCGTCGGAATGTGGCGCGTTACCTCAATCATTCGTGCCGGCCGAACGCCAAGCCGGTGTTGCGCAAGGGCCGCATCGTGATCGTCGCATTGCGCCGCATCGAGCCAGGCGAGGAGATAACCTACGATTACGGACAGGAATATTTCGAGTATTTCATCCAGAGCGGGGGCTGCCGTTGCGCGGCCTGCCGCAACAAGCGGGCCCGTCGCCGGGCGAAGAGGAAAACGGCGCGGCGCTATCGCCGGGCGGTCGTTTCCTCATGCGGATCGCGCGCACGACGGACTGCTCGATAGCGGAAGCGCCGGCGAGGCGGGTGGCGGATCGGCGCCGCGGTACCAGTGGTTCCGCGCCCGGTTCAAGCTTATGTTTGCCGCGTGCTGACTGCCGACGAACTCGAGCGCTATGCGCGCCATATCGTGCTGCCGGAAGTGGGCGGCCCCGGACAGGCCGCGCTCGGCCGCGCGCGCGTGTTGGTGATCGGCGCCGGCGGGCTCGGCGCGCCGGTCTTGCTCTATCTCGCCGCCGCCGGCGTGGGAACGCTTGGCGTGATCGATGATGACGTGGTCGCGCTCTCGAATCTGCAGCGGCAAGTGATCCATGCCACGCCGGACGTCGGCATGCCGAAGGTCGACAGCGCCGCGGCAACGATCCGCCGCCTCAATCCGCATGTCGCCGTGGAGCAGCATCACGCGCGGCTCACCGCGCAGAACGCGCTCGGCCTCATCGGCCGCTACGATATCGTCGCCGACGGCTCCGACAATTTCGCCACACGCTATCTCGTCTCCGACGCCTGCTATTTCGCCGGCAAGCCGCTGGTGACGGCCGCCCTCGGCGCTTTTGACGGCACGCTCACCACGATCCGCGCCCACGAGCGCGGCGCCGACGGCAAGCCGAACCCGACCTATCGGTGCCTGTTTCCGGAGCCGCCGCCGCCGGGCAGCGTGCCCGCCTGCGCCGAGGCCGGCATTCTCGGCGCGCTCGCCGGCATCATCGGCGCCATGGCGGCGCTCGAAGTGATCCGCGAGATCGTCGGCTTCGGCGAGAGCCTGCTCGGCCGCCTCGTCATGCTCGACGCGCGCGCGATGCGCTTCGAGACGTTGCGCTACGCCTGGGACCCGGCAAATCCGCTGTCCGGCGAGCACCCGACGATCCGCGATCTGTCGGGGCATGCATAACGCTCAGCTCTTCACCTCTCCCTGCCGCCGAGAGGTGGCAATGGGGACTCCCTCGCGGGCTATTTGCTCCATTGGTTCGCGCCCTTATCGGCGCTGTGAACGGCTTTGCTGTTGCGCTTGGACATGGTGATGCCTTCTGTCACTGCGCTGTCGGCCAGAACCGATAAGTGACATTATAATGTTCCGGTAACGGATTCGCGCGGCGCGTGGGCGATATCGCGGAACACCGCGCCTTAACGCCCGAGAGGGGGAAACATGGCGACCCACAACATCCCGCGCGGCGAGAGTGACGACGCCAGTCGGGCGCTGCTCGGGGCTGCCGCCGCAGCGCTCGCCGCACGTCGACGCGACATCCCGCCGGATTTCGTCGCCGAACTGTTCGGGCAGGCGGTGCCCGACGATCTCGAACGCTGCCGGTCCGACGAGCTCGCCGCCATCGCCGAGCGCTCGTGGGCGCTCCTCGCCGTGCGCAAGGCCGGCGCACCGAAGATCAGTCTCGAGCCTGCAACGGCGGCGTGCGCCGCCGCGGTGCTCGATATCGTCAACGACGACATGCCCTTCCTGGTCGATTCGGTGGTCGGCGAACTCAACGAGCGCGGCCTCGACATTCGCCTCCTCGTCCATCCGGTCTTCACCGTCGAACGCGACAAGGCCGGGAGACTGATCGCCTTCAAGGGTGCGCACAAAGACGAGGGCTCGCGCGAAAGCTTCATTCATATTCACCTCGAAGGCGCGGCGGACGAGGCGCAGCGGACCGAGATCGTGCGCGCGCTTGAAGGGGTGCTCGCCGACGTGCGCGTCTGCGTGCAGGATTGGCGGCCGATGCTGGCGCGAGTCGGCGAAATGGTCGCGGAATTGCGCGCCAATCCGCCGCCGCTTCCCGCCGACGAGATTGCCGAAGCGGTCCAGTTCCTGGAATGGGTGGCGGCGGAGAACTTCACGCTGCTCGGCGCGCGCGACTATGGCTTCGCGGCGGGCGAGGACGCGCTCGAACCGCAGTTCGAAACCGGCCTCGGACTCATGCGTTCGCGCGAGCTAAGGCTGCTGCGGCGTGGCCGGGAGCTGGTGACCCTCACCCCCGAAATCCTCGAGTTCCTCAACGAGCCGAAGCTGCTCATCGTGACCAAGGCGGCCATGCGCTCGCGCGTGCACCGGCGAGTCCATTTGGACTATATCGGGGTCAAGCGCTTCGACGGCGATGGCAAGCTCGTCGGCGAATGTCGGTTCTGCGGCCTGTTCACGTCGACCGCCTACACGCGCTCGGTGCGCACCATTCCCTATTTGCGGCGCAAGGCCGATCACGTCATCGGCCGCGCCGGATTCGATCCGTCGAGCCATTCCGGCAAGGCGCTGGTCAACGTGCTGGAGACCTATCCGCGCGACGATTTGTTTCAGATCGACGAAGACACGCTTTATCATTTTGCTCTTGTCATTCTGGCGCTCGACCAACGTCCGCGCGTGCGCGTGCTACCGCGGCGCGACCGCTTCGATCGCTACGTGTCGATCCTCGTTTACGTTCCGCGCGAGCGCTACGACAGCCGGGTCCGGGCGGCGATCGGCGAATACCTCGCCGCGGCGTTCAAAGGGCGCGTGCGCGCTTTCTATCCGTTCTTCCCGGAAGGTCCGCTGGTGCGCGTCCATTTCATCATCGGGCGCTACGAGGGCGAGACGCCGAACCCCGACCGCGGCGCGCTCGAGCGCGCGGTCGAAGCGATCGTACGCAGCTGGACCGACGGCCTCAACGAGGCGCTCGCCGCCCTCGACGCGGCGAGCGACCGCACGCTGTTCGCCCGCTATCGCGACGCCTTCCCGATCGACTATCGCGAGGTCTATCCGCCGGCGGTCGCGGTCGGCGACATTGGCGTTCTTGAGGCGCTCACGCCCGAGCGTCCGCTCGGCGTCGACTTTTACCGACAGGGCAACGCGCAGCCGACGCGCGCGGGGTTGAAGGTGTTCAGTCGGAACCGGCCCATTTTGCTCTCGGAGCGCGTGCCGGTCTTGGAAAACATGGGCTTCCGCGTGGTCGATGAGCGCACCTACCACATCCGCCCGCAGGACGCGGCGGAGGTCTGGTTCCACGACATGGAACTCGAAAGCGCGGCCGGCCGGCCGATCGATCTTTCCGCGCTCAAGGAGCGTCTGGAAGCCTGCTTCACCGCCGTGATGGAGGGGCGGGCGGAGAATGACGGCTATAATGCGCTGGTCCTCGCGGCCGGACTCGATTGGCGCGACGTGGCGCTGATCCGCGCGTTGTCGCGCTTCCTGCGGCAAATCCGCGTCCCCTTCTCGCAGGACTACATGTGGGCGACGCTGCGCAAGCATGCGGGCATCGCGGCAGAGATCGTCGCGTTGTTCCATGCGCGGTTCGATCCGCATCGCCCCGCGGCGGAGAAGGACCGCGCGGCGCGCGAGGCCGAACTTGCCGCCGCCATCGAGACGGCGCTGCAGGCGGTCGAGAGCCTGGACGAGGACCGCATCCTGCGCCGCTTCGTCAATGCGGTCGCGGCCGCGATCCGCACCAATTTCTATCAGGTCGTCCCCGGCGGTGGCCTGCCGCAACTGATCGCCGTCAAGTTCGCGAGCCGCAAGCTCGACGACATGCCGCTGCCGCGGCCGCTTTATGAGATCTTCGTCTATTCGCCGCGCGTCGAGGGCGTGCATCTGCGCTTCGGCAAGGTGGCGCGCGGTGGCATCCGCTGGTCCGACCGGCCGCAGGATTTCCGCACCGAAATCCTCGGCCTGGTCAAGGCGCAGAACGTGAAGAACGCGGTGATCGTGCCGGTCGGGGCCAAAGGCGGCTTCGTCCCCAAACGACTGCCGGCCGGCGGCGCGCGCGAAGCCGTCCAGGCGGAAGGCACCGCCGCCTACAAGCTCTTCATCTCGACGCTGCTCGATATCACCGACAATATCGGCACGGGAACGACCGGCGTCGTCCCGCCGAACGACGTCATCCGCTACGACGGCGACGATCCTTATCTCGTGGTCGCCGCCGACAAGGGCACGGCGAGCTTCTCCGACATCGCCAACGACATCGCCAATGCGCACGACTTCTGGCTCGGCGACGCCTTCGCCTCGGGCGGCTCCGCCGGCTACGACCACAAGAAGATCGGCATCACCGCGCGCGGCGCCTGGGAGACGGTGAAGCGGCATTTCCGCGAGCGCGGCGTCGATATCCAAAGCACCGGCTTCACCGCGGTCGGCGTCGGCGACATGTCGGGCGACGTCTTCGGCAACGGCATGCTGCGCTCGCCGCACACGCGGCTGGTCGCGGCTTTCGATCACCGCCATGTCTTCCTCGATCCCGATCCCGATCCGGCGCGGAGCTTCGCCGAGCGCCGGCGCCTCTTCGACCTGCCGCGCTCGAGCTGGGCGGATTACGACCGCGCGCTCATCTCCAAGGGCGGCGGCGTCTTTGCGCGCGGCCTCAAATCGATCGAGCTTTCCGACGCGGTGCGCCGCTCGCTCGGCATCGCCGATCAGGCGCTGACGCCGGCGACGCTCATTCAGGCGATTCTCTGCGCGCCGGTCGATC
>JASHPW010000111.1 GCA_030037895.1 Xanthobacteraceae bacterium
ACACGACGGCCTGCATCCGAACGCGGCGGGGGTCGACAGGATCGTCACGCGCATCTTGCCGAAAGTGGAGGAACTCGTCGCGCGCGTTCGCCCGCCGCAGTGAGAGACGGTTGCGCGTCGCCGCTGATCCCCGCATGCTGCGGGTTCCGCGAATCGCGGCGCCGAGCCGCAAATTATCATGCCCCGTCTGTTCACCGGTCTTGAAATACCGCCCGGCGTCGCCCAGTCGCTCGCCACGATGCGCGGTGGTCTGCCGGGTGCGCGCTGGATCGATCCGGAGAACTATCACCTGACGTTGCGCTTCATCGGCGACATCGACGGCGCCTTGGCGCGCGACATTGCCGGCCTGCTCGGGCGCGTGCAGCGTCCGCCGTTCGAGTTGCGGCTCGACGGGCTCTCTTCGTTCGGCGGCCGCAAGCCGCGCGCCGTCGTCGCGGCGGTCGCGGCCGTGCCGCCGCTGATCGATCTGCAGGCGGAGCACGAGCGGTTGCTGCAGCGGCTCGGTCTCGAGCCCGAGGGGCGCAAGTACACGCCGCATGTGACGCTGGCGCGGCTGCGCGATTCGTCGAGCCGGAAGGTCGCCGATTATCTCGCCGCGTGCGGTCATTATCGTTCCTCCGCGTTCGCGATCTCGCGCTTCGTGCTGTTCTCGTCGCGCTCGTCGGTCGGCGGCGGACCCTATGTCGTCGAGGCGGCCTATCCGCTCGCCGCGGCGGAACTCAGATAGGCGCGAAGTCCCCGACGGGGTCATGCTCTGAGCATGCGCGACTGCAGATCGAGCATCGCCGTCGCGAAATCATGACCGTCGGCCATGAGCTCGCGCATCAGCGACAGCGGCGTGGGGCGCGCGGATTCGACCTCGCCGAAGACGCTGCCGAAATCGAACGACAGTTCGGCGTCGAACTTGCGCGCAAGCTGCTGCATGCGCCGGTTCTCGGCCAGGCAGGTCATATGCAGCAACCGATAGCCGCGGTTGCGGGCGGCGAGCAAGGTGTGGCGCAGCAGCGCCGAGCCGACGCCATGACTTTGCCATGGCTTTTCGACACTGATCCCGGCTTCGGCCTGGCGCGGACAACGCACGCCCAACGACCGCAGCTCCGCGGCGCCGCGCATCGCTCCAGCAACGAAAAAACCGTACACGACGGCATCGAGCGACATGGACAGCTCGGCATAGCTGCTGACGAAATCGTCGGATACGCCGCCGCCGAACCTGTTGTGCCGGCTTTCCGGGTCAAGGCGCAGCACGTGGTCGCGATACTTGTCGGCCTCTCCGACCCATAATTTGCGGATCACGCCGCCTTCGGGAAGAACGTCCTGCATTCCACGGTCTCCTGACATTTGCCATCAACAAGAGACCTCCTGTGCGCGTCCTCCACTTGACTCGCAGCCGTGACGCACGCATTCGCGCGTGCACAGCGAATCAAATTATCATGTCGTGTGCTGCCAAAGTTTGACAAGGCGAAGTTTTGCGCAACATGCCCGCATTCCGTATACGCATGGCTCGCCGATGTTGGTGACGGTCTGACGGCGGCGCGATCTTGGATGCAGCCGGTAACGCCGCTAAACGTTCGCTTTTCCCCGCCACATTGCATCCGCAACGGTTAACCCGGTATGGCGAGCTTCATCACAGCGCGATATGCCGCAGGCGTCGCCGCGGGCCGGATCGAGCGCGATGCCGTGCAGGGCGCCGTCGTCGAGCGTCTGGCGCGACTCGAAGCGCGCATCGTGCAGTATCGCCTGGCGCGCAAGTCGTCGTCGCTCGGCTGGCTGTTCGGCCGCCGCGAAAGCGGGCTGCCGCACATCAAGGGCCTCTACATCCACGGCGACGTCGGGCGCGGCAAGACGATGCTGATGGATCTCTTCTTCGCTGCGAGCCCGGTCGTGCGCAAGCGGCGCGCGCACTTCCATGAATTCATGCTTGACGTGCACGAGCGCGTTCACGCCTACCGGCAAAAGATGAAATTCGGCGAACACGCCGGCGAAGATCCGATCCGGCTCGCCGCCGCCGAGCTTGCGCAGGAGGCCTGGCTCCTTTGCTTCGACGAATTTCACGTCACCGACATCGCCGATGCCATGATCCTCGGGCGACTGTTCGCGCAATTGTTCGAGCGCGGCGTCGTGGTGGTCGCCACCTCGAACGTGCCGCCCGACGAACTCTACCGGGACGGATTGAACCGCGCTTTGTTTGTGCCGTTCATCCATATGCTCGAAGCGCACATGGACATCGTGCGGCTCGATGCGCGCACCGACTTCCGCCTGGAGAGGCTCGCCGGCATGCCGGTTTGGCATGTGCCGGCCGACGCGGCGGCCGATACCGCGCTCGACGACGCCTGGCGGCGGCTCGCCGGCGGACACGACGGTGCCGCGCAGGAGTTGCCGCTTAAGGGGCGCACCGTGCATGTCCCCCGTGCCGCCATGGGCGTCGCGCGCTTCAGCTTTCACGATCTGTGCGAGGCGCCGCTTGCCGCCGCCGACTATCTGCGGATCGCGCGCGAATACCACACCATCATTCTCGACCGCGTCCCCGCCATGAGCTTCGAGGCGCGCGACGCCGCCAAGCGCTTCATCATCCTCATCGATACGCTCTATGACATGAACGTGAAGCTTATTGCCTCGGCGGCGGCGGCACCCGATGCGCTTTATCGTGCGGACGAAGGCTTCGAGGTCGGGGAGTTCAAGCGCACGGCTTCGCGCCTCGTCGAAATGCGCTCGCAGGCATATCTGTCGCGGCCGCACGGCGCGGCGCATTCGCAACTCTCCGGCGCGTCCACCGGCATCGTCGAGACCTGAGCATCGGCGCGGGAGGCGCGACCGGCGCGGCCGCGCCGCCGGCTTGAACGGACCGGCCGAAACGGCTAATGACCGCGGCAGCCGGGAATTCTTGGCAAGTCACGGATTTTTTCTCGAATGGCACGACACAAAATTGCATTGATCGGCGCCGGTCAAATCGGCGGCACGTTGGCGCATCTGGTCGGCCTCAAGGAGCTGGGCGACGTCGTCCTCTTCGACGTCATGGAAGGGGTGCCGCAGGGCAAGGCGCTCGATCTCGTTCAGGCGTCGCCGGTCGAGGGCTTCGACGCCCGCTTTTCCGGCAGCAATTCCTACGAAGCGATCGAGGGCGCGGCGGTGTGCATCGTCACCGCGGGCGTGCCGCGCAAGCCCGGCATGAGCCGGGACGATCTTCTCGGCATCAATCTCAAGGTGATGGAGCAGGTCGGTGCCGGTATCAAGAAATACGCGCCCAACGCCTTCGTCATCTGCATCACCAATCCGCTCGACGCCATGGTATGGGCGCTGCAGAGATGCTGCGGGCTGCCGAAGCAGATGGTCGTCGGCATGGCCGGCGTGCTCGATTCGGCGCGTTTCCGTTATTTTCTCGCCGACGAGTTCAACGTCTCGGTCGAGGACGTCACCGCCTTCGTGCTCGGCGGTCACGGCGACAGCATGGTGCCGCTGGCGCGCTATTCCGCCGTGGCCGGCATTCCGCTTCCTGATCTCGTCAAGATGGGCTGGACCACGACGGCGCGCATCGACGAAATCGTCGAGCGCACGCGCAACGGCGGCGGCGAGATCGTTGGCCTGCTCAAGTCCGGGTCCGCCTTCTACGCGCCCGCCACGTCCGCGATTGCCATGGCGGAAAGCTATCTGCGCGACAAAAAACGGGTGCTGCCGGCCGCCGCCTGGCTCAATGGCGAATACGGCGTGCACGACCTCTATGTCGGCGTGCCCGTGATCATCGGCGGCAAGGGGGTCGAGCGCATCGTCGAGATCGAGCTCAACGGCGCGGAACGCGGCATGTTCGATAAATCGGCGCAGGCCGTAGAGAGCTTGGTCGAGGCCTGCAAGAAGATCGCACCCGATCTCGGCAAATGAAGAACGCGATAATCTCACCGTCTCGTTTCCCGGGCGCGGCACGGAATGGTGCGCCGCGGATCCGGGACCTTTAATCGACAAGGTCCCGGCCAGCTGTGCACGCGTCGTGCTGCACCGCGTCCGGGACACGCGAGCGAGCCGTTGCATGAACATCCACGAATACCAGGCGAAAGCCGTGCTGCGCGAATTCGGCGTGCCGGTGCCGCGCGGCATCCCCGCCTTCAGCGTTGACGAGGCGGCGAAAGCCGCCGCGGATCTGGGCGGGCCGGTCTGGGTCGTGAAGGCGCAGATCCACGCCGGCGGCCGCGGCAAGGCCGGCGGCGTCAAGGTGGTCAAGTCGGTCGCCGACGTGAAACGCGAAGCCGAACGGCTCCTCGGTGCGACGCTGGTGACGCACCAGACCGGGCCGCATGGCAGGGAGGTGCATCGCCTCTATATCGAGGAAGGCTCGAACATCGACCGCGAATATTACCTCTCCGCGCTCGTCGACCGCGCGGCCGCGCGCGTCGCCTTCGTCGTCTCGACCGAGGGCGGCATGGAGATCGAGGACGTGGCGCGGACGCGGCCGGAGAAGATCTTGAGCTTTTCCGTCGATCCGGCGACCGGCTTCATGGCTCATCACGCCCATCGGGTGGCGCGGGCGCTCGGATTTAACCGCGAGGTCGCAAAACAAGCCGAGACCGTATTGCCGAAGCTCTATGCGGTCTTCCTCGCCAAGGACATGAACCTCCTCGAGATCAATCCGCTCGTGGTAACCAAAGCCGGCGAGTTGGTCTGCCTCGACGCCAAGATCGGCTTCGACGACAACGCGCTCTATCGTCATCCCGACATCACGGCGTTGCGCGACCTCGCCGAAGAAGACGCCAAGGAGGTCGAGGCTTCCCGCTACGACCTCAACTATGTGGCGCTCGACGGCACCATCGGCTGCATGGTCAACGGCGCCGGCCTCGCCATGGCGACGATGGACATCATCAAGCTCTATGGCGAGACGCCGGCAAACTTTCTCGATGTCGGTGGCGGGGCCAGCAAGGACAAGGTGACCGCCGCTTTCAAGATCATCACCTCCGATCCGCACGTGCAGGGGATCTTGATCAATATTTTCGGCGGCATCATGCGCTGCGACGTGATCGCCGAGGGCGTGGTCGCGGCGGTGAAGGAGGTCGGCCTGCGCGTGCCGCTCGTGGTGCGGCTCGAAGGCACCAACGTCGCGCTCGGCAAGGAGATCATCGGCAAATCCGGCCTCAACGTCATTCCCGCCGACGACCTCGACGACGCCGCGCAGAAGATCGTCAAGGCGGTGAGGGAGGCGGCCTGATGCCCATCCTCATCGACAAGAACACTAAGGTCATCTGCCAGGGTTTTACCGGCCGGAACGGCACGTTCCATTCCGAGCAGGCGATCGCCTATGGCACCAAGATGGTCGGCGGCACCTCGCCCGGCAAAGGCGGCTCCACGCATCTTAACTTGCCGGTGTTCGACACGGTCGTCGAGGCGCGCGAGAAAACCCGGTGCGACGCCAGCGTGATTTACGTGCCGCCGGCGGGCGCCGCGGACGCGATCTGCGAGGCGATTGACGCCGGAATCCCGCTCATCGTCTGCATCACCGAGGGCATTCCGGTGCTCGACATGGTGAAGGTCAAGCGCGCGCTGTGCGGCTCGAATTCGCGGCTGATCGGGCCGAACTGTCCGGGCGTCATGACCGCCGCCGAGTGCAAGATCGGCATCATGCCCGGCAACATTTTTCGCCGCGGCAAGGTCGGCATCGTCTCGCGTTCCGGCACGCTCACCTACGAGGCGGTGTTCCAGACCACCCGGGAGGGCCTCGGTCAGACCACCGCCGTCGGCATCGGCGGCGATCCGGTCAAGGGCATCGAATTCGTCGACGTGCTGGAGATGTTTCTCGCCGACGACGCCACCGAGGCGATCGTCATGATCGGCGAAATCGGCGGCTCCTCCGAGGAAGACGCGGCGCAATTCCTCAAGGACGAAGCCCGGCGCGGGCGCAAAAAGCCGATGGTCGGCTTCATTGCCGGCCGCACCGCGCCGCCCGGACGGCGCATGGGCCATGCCGGCGCCATCATCGCCGGCGGCAAAGGCGACGCGGAATCGAAGATCGCCGCAATGGAAGCGGCAGGGATCACGGTCTCGCCGTCACCCGCCCGTCTTGGAAGGACCCTCGCCGAAGTATTGAATTCTTGATTCAACCTTTATGCCTTTTGCTTGCCGTATCCGGGTATTAAATAACGTGCATAAGATCGCCCGCGTCCGGCCGGGCTGATTCGTCGCTTCCGTACTCGTTGGATTTCCCAGTTTTCCCACCCCCAGCTCGGGATAGGCTCATGTCTCGCCAGGACGCGAATGCCGCTTTCGCCCTCACCTCGTTCCTTTACGGTGGCAATGCCTCCTACATCGAAGACCTTTATGCGCGCTACGAGACCGATCACGGGGCCGTCGACGCGCAATGGCAGTCATTCTTCCAAAGCCTGAAGGATGATGCCCGCGACGTGACCGAAAGCGTCCGCGGCCCCTCGTGGCGGCGACCTGACTGGCCGCGGCCGGAGCGAGACGATCTTGTTGCGGCGCTCGACGGCGACTGGACCGAGGTCGGCAAGGCGCTCGGCACCAGGGTGCAGGCCAAGGCGCAGAGCAAAGGCGTGGAACTCGCCGCCGCCGATGTCGAACGCGCCACGCGCGACTCGGTGCGCGCGCTCATGCTCATCCGCGCCTTTCGCGCGCGTGGCCATTTCCATGCTCATCTCGATCCGCTCGGTCTGCAACCGCAGACCAACGCCGAGGAACTCGATCCAAGCGCCTACGGCTTCGGCGAAGCCGATCTCGACCGCCCGATCTTCCTCGACAAGGTGCTCGGGCTCGAATTCGGCACCATCCGGCAAATCGTCGCCATCCTGCGCCGGACCTATTGCCAGACGCTCGGCGTCGAGTTCCTGCACATTTCCAACGGCGCGCAGAAGGGCTGGATCCAGGAACGCATCGAGGGGCCCGACAAGGAGATCACGTTCACGCGCGAAGGCAAGCGCGCCATCCTCAACAAGCTGGTCGAGGCCGAAGGCTTCGAAAAATTCTGCGACCTGAAATTCACCGGCACCAAGCGCTTCGGCCTCGACGGCGGCGAGTCGATGATCCCGGCGCTGGAACAGATCATCAAGCGCGGCGGCGCGCTCGGCGTGCGCGAGATTGTGATCGGCATGCCGCATCGCGGCCGGCTCAACGTGCTCTCCCAGGTCATGGCCAAGCCGCACCGCGCGATCTTTCACGAGTTCAAGGGCGGCTCATCGACGCCCGACGAGATCGAGGGTTCTGGCGATGTGAAATATCATCTCGGCGCCTCGTCGGATCGCGAGTTCGACGGCAACAAGGTGCACCTCTCGCTCACCGCCAATCCTTCGCATCTCGAAATCGTCGATCCGGTCGTGCTCGGCAAGGTGCGCGCCAAGCAGGATCAGCTCGGCGCCACGCCGCAAGACCGCACCATGGTGATGCCGCTTCTCATTCACGGCGACGCGTCGTTCGCCGGCCAGGGCGTGGTCGCGGAATGCTTCGGCCTTTCCGGTTTGCGCGGCCATCGCACCGGAGGCTCGGTCCACTTCATCGTCAACAATCAGATCGGCTTCACCACCAGCCCGCGCTATTCGCGGTCCTCGCCGTATCCTTCCGACGTCGCCAAGATGATCGAGGCGCCGATCTTCCACGTCAACGGCGACGATCCGGAAGCCGTCGTCTTTGCCGCCAAGGTGGCGACCGAATTCCGGCAAAAATTCCAGAAGCCGGTGGTCATCGACATGTTCTGCTACCGGCGCCACGGCCACAACGAGGGCGACGAGCCCTCGTTCACCCAGCCGCTGATGTACAAGGCGATCGCCGCCCATCCCTCGACGCTCGAAATATACGGCGACAAGCTCGTCGGCGAAGGCGTCGTCGCCGCCGGCGAGATCGAGAAGATGAAGGCGGACTGGCGCCGCCGTCTCGACGCCGAGCTTGAGGCCGCGCAGAGCTACCGCGCCAACAAGGCCGATTGGCTCGACGGCCGTTGGTCCGGCTTCAAGACCGCGGGCGATGCCGAAGATCCGCGCCGCGGCAAGACCGGCGTCGATATCGGCACGCTCCAGGAGATCGGTCGGAAGATCACGACCGTCGCGCCGGACTTCCATCTCCATCGCACGCTCAACCGGTTCTTCGAGAACCGGCGCAAGGCGATCGAGTCGGGAAAGAACATCGACTGGGCGACCGGCGAGGCGCTCGCCTTCTGCTCCTTGCTGCTCGAAGGCCACCGGGTGCGGCTCTCCGGCCAGGACAGCGAGCGCGGCACCTTCTCGCAACGTCATTCCGTGCTGATCGACCAGGAGACCGAGCAGCGCTATACGCCGTTCAATCATCTGGCCGAAGGACAGGCGCGCTTCGAGGTCGTCAATTCAATGCTCTCGGAAGAGGCCGTGCTCGGCTTCGAGTACGGCTACTCGCTCGCCGAGCCCAACGCCCTGACCATGTGGGAAGCCCAGTTCGGCGATTTCGCCAACGGCGCGCAGGTGGTGCTCGACCAATTCGTCTCGTCCGGCGAGCGCAAATGGCTGCGCATGTCGGGCCTCGTCTGCCTTTTGCCGCACGGCTACGAAGGACAAGGACCCGAGCACTCGTCCGCGCGTTTGGAGCGGTTCCTGCAAATGTGCGCCGAGGACAACATGCAGGTCGCCAACTGCACCACGCCGGCGAACTACTTCCACATCCTGCGCCGGCAGCTCAACCGCGACTTCCGCAAGCCGCTCGTCCTGATGACGCCGAAATCGCTGCTGCGCCATCGCCGCGCCGTGTCGCGGCTCGACGAGATGGGGCCGAATACGACCTTTCACCGGCTGCTCTGGGACGACGCGCAGATGTCTCCCCCGCAAGCGGGGGAGGGGAGGGAGGAAGCGATCAAGCTCGTCGTCGACGACAAGATTCGTCGGGTCGTCCTCTGCTCTGGAAAGGTCTATTTCGATCTCTACGAGGAGCGCGAGAAACGCGGGATCGACGACATTTATCTGCTGCGCATCGAGCAGCTTTATCCGTTTCCGACCAAGGCGCTGATGACCGAGCTGTCGCGCTTTAAAGCGGCCGAGATCGTCTGGTGCCAGGAAGAGCCGCGCAACATGGGGGCGTGGGTGTTCGTGGACATCTTCCTGGAATGGGTGCTCAACCAGATCGGCGCCAAGAGCCGCCGCGCGCGCTATGCCGGCCGGCCGGCTTCGGCCTCGACGGCGGTCGGGCAGATGTCACAGCATCTCGGCCAACTCAAACGATTGCTTGAAGAGGCGCTGGGGCAGCGGACGACGGATAACAAATAGAATTTCTTTTTCCGTACTCTGTCGTCCGTCTTCCGTCGTCGCTTTGCTGACGGTCCTTGCAACGGCGATTACGCAGGAGTTGACAAATCCCTCTAGGCATGGCAATATGCTCCTACGCTACTGCCGCAGAGGGAAATGCGATGCCGAGGCAACCGAAGCCAGTCCCGCAAATGACGACCGCCCAATTCGAGGATCGATTCCCCGTTGGTGACGAAGCGGCCTGCCTTAGCTATCTCGTTGCCCGCCGTTGGCCGCTGGGCGTCCAGTGCCCGCGCTGTGGCAACGCGGACCTTTACGACGCCTCCAGCTACAAGCCATTTCACTGGCTCTGCACAGAGTGTGACCCGAACGGCTATCGCTTTTCGGCGCTGGTCGGCACGATTTTCGAGAACACCAAGAAGCCTCTCCGCGACTGGTATCGCGTCGCTCATTTGATGCTTTCGAGCAAGAAGGGAATGAGCGCCCTTCAAATCCAACGCATGATGGGCTTCGGCAGCTACAATACGGCGCATCTTATGTGCCACAAGATTCGCGCCGCGCTGATCGCGCCTGAGGAAAAGCTTGGCGGCATTGTCGAGGTGGACGAAACGTTCATCGGCGGTAAGGCGAAGAACAAGCATTACGCCAAAGGTCGCGGCGGTCCGGGCCGTGGCGGCCTTGGTTCGGGCAAGGTGCCGGTTGTTGGTGCCGTTACTCGCAAAGGCAATGTCGTCGCTCGCGTTCTCAAAAGCGTCACCCGCGACGAACTTTCCAAATTCGTGACCGAAACGGTTTCGGAAAAAGTCAGCTTGCTCGTAACCGATCAGTGGATTGGCTACCACGGCTTGCGGCAAGTCTACGGCGACCGTCACCAAATCATCCGGCATGCGGACCACGAATATGTTGTCGGCGCGGTCCACACGAACACGATTGAGGGCTTTTGGAGCATCTTCAAACGAGGTGTTGTCGGCACATTCCACAAAGTGAGCGCCAAATATTTGCCGCTGTACGTCGCCGAATTTCAGTTCCGGTACAACAACCGCAGCAATCCCGACATGTTTGCTACGGCGATAGC
>JASHPW010000112.1 GCA_030037895.1 Xanthobacteraceae bacterium
GTCGCCGATCTCTTCGGCCAGGCGTCCGAAATCCTCGCGCAGCGCCTGCAGATCGCTCTGCACATCGCCGGAGGCGTCATTTGCCGCCTTGCGCACGTCGCGCGCGCCTTCGCGCGCCTCCTTGGCCGTTTCCCGAACGCCGTCGGCAACCGTTGATCCGGTGTTCATGCCTGTTCTCCGTGCATTGGGATAGACCCAATTGCCCCGATAAGCGTCGAGGCGCGGAAAGGTTCCGTTCAATCGGGAATCGATCAAGAATTTGCCCCCGCCCGCGCCGAGCGTCCCGCGGTTGCTACGCGAAATGCGGTGCGATTCCCCGGCGCAGCGCGCTGGCGCCCGCAGGAGAACCCTTTGCGCCACGCAGGCGGCTTGTTAGAAGGCGCCCATGACCGACGCGCCGGCGAAAACCCGCGATTACAGCGAGACGCTGTTCCTGCCCAAGACCGATTTCCCGATGCGCGCCGGGCTGCCGCAAAAGGAGCCGGAGCTGCTCGCGCGCTGGCGCCGCCTCGATCTCTACGGGCTCCTGCGCGCCGCCGCCACGGGCCGGCCGCGATTCATCCTGCATGACGGCCCGCCCTATGCCAACGGCAACGTCCATATCGGCACCGCGCTCAACAAGATTCTCAAGGACGTGGTGACGCGGAGCCGGCAGATGCTCGGCTTCGACGCGAACTACGTGCCCGGCTGGGACTGCCACGGCCTGCCGATCGAATGGAAGATCGAGGAGGACTATCGCGCCAAGGACCGCGACAAGGACAAGGTGCCGGTGGTCGAATTCCGCCGCGAGTGCCGGCAGTTCGCCGAGCACTGGATCGCCGTGCAGCGCGCGGAGTTCGAACGCCTCGGCGTCGTCGGCGACTGGGACCATTATTACAGCACCATGACCCATGCGGCCGAGGCGCAAATCGCACGCGAACTGATGAAGTTCGCGGCAAACGGCACGCTCTATCGTGGCTCCAAGCCGGTGATGTGGTCGGTGGCGGAGAAGACCGCGCTCGCCGAGGCGGAGGTTGAGTACGAGGATTACGTCTCCGACCAGGTGTGGGTGAAGTTTCCGGTGACCGGCACGATTGCGGGCGGCGGCGAAGGTTCGCAAGACCTCCGTGGTTCTTCGATCGTGATTTGGACGACGACGCCGTGGACAATTCCGGGCAACCGGGCGATCAGCTATTCGCCGAAGATCGATTACGCCATCTACGAAATCACCGACGCCCCGAATGGAAATTGGGCGAAGAGGGGCGAAAGATTCGTCCTGGCGCGGAAGCTCGCCATCGACGTGATGCGGCAGGCGCGCGTGCTTGCCTACCGGGAGGTTCGCGAACTCTCGCCCAACGAGCTGTCGCCGATCGCCTGTTCACATCCGCTGCGCGGCTTCGCCGGCGAATACGATTTCGATGTTCCCCTCTTGCAAGGCGACCACGTCACCGACGACGTCGGCACCGGATTTGTTCATACCGCGCCCGGCCACGGCCGCGAGGACTTCGAAGTGTGGACCGCGAACGCGCGCGAACTTGCCGCACGCGGCATCAACACGACGATACCCTACGCCGTCGATGCCGACGGCCGTTTCACCAAGGAGGCGCCGGGCTTCACCGGCAGGCGCGTGCTCACCGAAGAAGGCGACAAAGGCGACGCCAACGAGGCGGTGATCGCAGCCTTGAAGGACGCCGGTATGCTGGTTGCGCGCGGCCGGCTCACGCATCCCTATCCGCATTCCTGGCGCTCGAAGAAGCCGGTCATCTTCCGCAACACGCCGCAATGGTTCATCGCCATGGACAAGCCGTTCGCCGTGTCCGTCCCTTCGCCTCTCCCCTTGCGGGAGAGGCCGGCGCGCGCCAGCGCGCCGGGTGAGGGGGACCGGTCGGCGGCAACCGCGGGAGGGTCGCCTGGAGGATTCAGGACGCCCGATTTCGCCCCCTCACCCGACGTTCTCGCTGACGCTCGAACGTCGACCTCTCCCGCAAGGGGAGAGGTAAAAGAAGACACGCTGCGCAATCGCGCGCTCGCCGCGATCAAACAAACACGCTGGGTGCCGGCGCAGGGCGAAAAGCGCATCACCGGCATGATCGAGAGCCGACCCGATTGGGTGATCTCGCGCCAGCGCGCCTGGGGCGTGCCGATCACGGTGTTCGTGCGCGAGCGCGCCGACGGCTCCGCGGAGATTCTCCGGGACGAGGAGGTGAATGCCCGGATCGCCGCCGCGTTCGCGCGGGAAGGCGCCGACGCCTGGTATGCCGAGGGCGCGCGCGAGCGCTTTCTCGGCCCGCGCGCCAGCGAGACCTGGCGCAAGGTCGACGACATTCTCGACGTCTGGTTCGATTCCGGCTCGACGCACGCCTTCGTGCTGGAGGACCCGACGCACTTCCCGGCGCTCGCCGGCGTCAGGCGCGCGGCCGACGGCGGTCCCGAAGCGGTGATGTATCTCGAAGGCTCGGACCAGCACCGCGGCTGGTTCCAGTCCTCGCTCCTGGAATCCTGCGGCACGCGCGGCCGCGCGCCGTTCGACATCGTGCTCACCCACGGCTTCGTGCTCGACGAGGACGGCCGCAAAATGTCGAAGTCGCTCGGCAACGTCACGGCGCCGCAAGACGTGATGGCGGCCGCGGGCGCCGACATCCTGCGCCTGTGGGTGTGCGCCGCCGACTATGCCGACGACCTGCGCATCGGGCCGGAAATCCTGAAAACGGCCGTCGAGACCTATCGCAAGCTGCGCAACACCTTGCGCTGGATGCTCGGCAATCTCGCGCATCTCGCCGGCGTCGAGCGCGTCCTCCCCGTGGACATGCCGGAGCTGGAGCGGCTGATGCTGCACCGGCTCGCCGAGCTCGACGCGCTTATTCGCGCCGCTTACGCCGATTTCGACTTCAAGCGCATCTTCGCCGCGCTCAACAGCTTCATGACCGTCGATCTCTCGGCGTTCTATTTCGACATCCGCAAGGACGCGCTCTACTGCGACCCTTATTCCTCGTTGATGCGAAGAGCCGCGCTCACCGTGCTCGACCATCTGTTCCGTTGCACGGTGACCTGGCTGGCGCCGATGCTCTGCTTCACCGCCGAGGAGGCGTGGCTCGCCCGCGATCCCGCCGCCGCGTCCGTGCACCTCGAACCCTTTCCGGAAGTGCCGGCCTCCTGGCGCGACGACGCGCTCGCCGAGAGGTGGCGGGAGCTGCGCAATTTGCGCCGCGTGGTCACCGGCGCGCTCGAAGTCGAACGGGCTGCCAAGCGCATCGGCTCGTCGCTCGAAGCGGCGCCCTTGATCTATGTCGCCGACCAAAAACTCTTCGCCGCCGCGGCCGGTGTGGACCTTGCCGAATTGTGCATCACCTCGGCCGCGACCCTGATCGAGGGCGATGGGCCGCCCGCGGCCTTCCGGCTCGACGACGTGCCTCACGTCGCGGTCGAGCCGCGCCGCGCCGCGGGGCGCAAATGCGCCCGCTCGTGGAAGATCACGCCGGCCGTCGGTCTCGACCCGCAATATCCCGATGTCACGCCGCGCGATGCGCAGGCGCTGCGCGAATGGGACGCGATGCGCAAGGCGGCGGAGTAGCGGCGGCATGGCCGATGCGGCGCAGGACAAAGCGGGCCGCTCCTATGCCTGGGGGCGGTTGAGCGCGCTCGGACTTGCCGTCGCCGTGCTGATCTGCGTCTTCGATCAAGCGGCGAAGCTTTGGCTGTTCCATGTCCTCGATCTCGGCGGCCGCGTGCTCGCCGCGGCGCCGTTTCTCAATCTGATCCTGACCTGGAATACCGGCATCAGCTATGGCTTGTTTCCGCAACAGGGGCCGATTGGCCGGTGGGCGCTGCTCGCCTTCGAGGTCGCGGCGGTCGTGTTCCTGTGGATCTGGCTGGCGCGCACGTCCTCGCGGCTCACCGCATGGGCGCTCGGGCTCATCATCGGTGGAGCAGTCGGCAACGCCGCCGACCGCCTGCATTGGCCGGGCGTCATGGATTTCGTGGACCTCCACGCGGGTCATTTCCATTGGTACGTCTTCAACCTCGCCGATGTCGCCATTGTTGCGGGCGTGGCCGGCCTCATTTACGATTCGCTGCGGTCCGGAGCGCCGCAAAAGCGCCCTGATCGGGGTTAAAGAACCTGCATAAGCCTTTGGCCAAGCCCAGGATTAACTTCCGGATTGGACGTTCGGCACCGCGGGTGAAGGCATGCCGCTGCATCGAAGTCGCGACCGCAAGATCGGCTGCAGGCCGCGCGCCGGCGCGGCGATTTTGCGCGCCGCCTTCGGCGTCGCCCTGGCCGGTCTGATCGTGAGCCTCGATATGTCCGCGGCGCGCGCCGCCGGCGACGACACCACGAACGAGTCCGCCTGGAGCAAGTTCATGCAACGGCTCGGCCTGCAGAAGCCGTTCGACTCGAATGCCGACATCAAGTACACCGAGCGCTCGCCGCTGGTGGTGCCGCCGACCCGCGATCTGCCGCCACCGATGGCGGGGCCGCCGCCGGCGCCGGACTGGCCCCACGACGATTCCGTCAGGCACCATAAGCGCGCCAAGGCCAAACCGCCCGCTCCGAACGCGAGCGGCCAACTCGGCCAAGCGGAAAGCCCTCAGCGGGTTCCCAATCCACCCAATCCAAAGAAGAGCTTTTTCAATCCCAACACTTGGTTCAGCAAAGAGGAATACGCGACGTTCATCAGCGAACCGCCGCGCGATAACCTGACCGATCCGCCCGCGGGCTACCGCACGCCGTCGCCTAATCAGCCCTATGGCATCGGCCCCGAGCACAAGCAGGCCAAGAAAAAGGACGCGAACGGCGGCACCGCGAATGCCCAGGCGGGCAAATAGCCGCGACCGGGCCGTGTTTCGGCGCCGGACGGATTGTCTCGCGCCGGGGCATGTCCGCCGGTGATGGCGAACCCGGCAAATCCCGGCAGCGGACGCCGGATTTGCCCTCTGCTAAGGGGCGCTCGCTCGATCAAGCTTTACAGGAGGCTTTGGTGTCGAGAATGCTCGTGCTCATCGTCGCGCTTGTCGTCACTGCGGCGGGCGGCGCGCGCGCCGCGGCTGAGCCCGAAGTTGCGCACTTCACGCTCGGGAACGGCCTCGAACTCGTCGTGGTGCCGGATCATCGCGCGCCGGTCGTCACCCACATGATCTGGTACAAGGTCGGGGCCGCCGACGAGACGCCGGGAAAATCGGGCCTCGCGCACTTCCTCGAACACCTGATGTTCAAGGGCACGCGGCAAAATCCCGGCGATCGTTTCTCGCAGGCGGTCGCCGCCATCGGCGGGCAGGAGAACGCCTTCACCGCCAGCGATTATACCGGGTTCTTCCAGCGCGTCCCGCGCGAGCACCTCAAGGAGATGATGGCGTTCGAGGCCGACCGCATGACCGGTCTCGTGCTCAGCGACGAGGTCGTGCGTCCCGAACTCAACGTCGTGCTCGAAGAGCAGAACATGCGCGTCGCCAACAATCCGAACGGCCGCCTGGGCGAGCAGATGGACGCCGCGCTCTATCTCAACCATCCCTACGGCCGGCCGGTGATCGGTTGGCGGCACGAGATCGAGACGCTGAGCCGCGACGATGCGCTGGCGTTCTACCGGCGCTTCTATACGCCGAACAACGCCATCGTGGTCGTAGCCGGCGATGTGACCCCCGAGGAGGCCAAGGCCGACGCCGAGGACACCTATGGCAAGGTGGCTCCGCGCGCCGCGATCGGACCGCGCCGGCGGCCCATGGAGCCGGTCGAGGAGGCGCCGCGCACGGTCACGCTCGCCGATGCCCGCGTCGAGCAGCCGAGCGTCAGCCGCTATTATCTCGCGCCCTCGCGGACGACCGCCAAGCCCGGCGAGAGCGCGGCCCTCGACGTGCTGGCGCACGTTCTCGGCGGCGGCGACAACAGCCGTCTCTACCGGACGCTCGTGGTCGATCAAGGGATCGCGATTAACGCCGGCGCCTTTTATTCGGGGACCGCGCTCGATTACGGCAAGCTCGGCGTCTATGGCTTGCCGAAACCGGGACGGACGCTGCACGAGGTCGAGGCGGCGATCGATGCCGTTCTCGACGATGTGAGCGAACACGGCATTACCGCCGACGAACTCGATCGTGCCAAGGTCCGCCTGATTGCGGACGCCGTGTACGCGCAGGACAACCAGGCGACGCTGGCGCGCCGGTACGGCGCCGCGCTCGCGACCGGCGAGACCGTCGAGATGGTGCGCGACTGGCCGCAGAGCATCCGCGCCGTCACCGCCGACGCCGTGCGCGCGGCCGCCCGGACCTGGCTCAATCCGCGTGCGTCGGTGACCGGCTACCTCGTGCACAGCCTCAAAGGCGAGGAGAAGCACTCGTGAACGCCATGCCGCCGACTCGGTCCCGTCTCCGCCTCGCCTTCTCCCGTTTGCGGAGGACGAGGGGATGGGGGCGTCGCGTCGCCGCCGCGATCGTCATGCTTACGACCTTCGCGGCGCCGGCTTCTGCCACCACGGTCGAGCGCGTGGTCAGCCCCGGCGGGATTGAAGCCTGGCTGGTGCGCGAGTCCGCGGTTCCCGTGATCGCCATCGAGTTCGCGTTCGTCGGCGGCGCCATCCAGGATCCGCCCGGCAAGGCCGGGACCGCCGCCCTGGTCGCGTCGCTGCTCGACGAGGGCGCCGGCGATTTCGACTCGAAGGCGTTTCATGATCGGCTCGAGCGCAAGGCGATCGAGCTCTCCTTTGCGGCCGAACGCGACACGCTGC
>JASHPW010000113.1 GCA_030037895.1 Xanthobacteraceae bacterium
GGGCTTGGTCCGCCACACGGCATAACGGGGTCGTTATGGTGCGCATCAGCGCCATCTTCATCGCTTTCTGCATGGTGCTCATCGCCGGCTCGATCGGCGCGGCGCTCTATCTGCGGTTTGGATTGAGCGGCTGGCAGGCGGCCGTGGTGGCGTTCGGCGTGCTGAGCGCGCTCGCCGTCTACAACAGCATTTCCGGCCGCAAGCACGACCGCGCCGAAGTGAGCGACCAGGTCGCCAATCTCGCCCGCGGTCTGGGCGACCTCGCGCGCCAGGTCGCCGAATTCGGCCGCCGGCTTGGCGCCGTCGAGACCAGGGTCGAAACGGCCGCCGACATGACGCCGTCGTCGGCTCAGCCGCTCGCCGCCGAGATCGAGGAGCTGTCGCGCCTGGTCAATCAGCTTGCCGATTCGGTTGCCGCGCACGAGGCGGTGCTCGGTCGCGGGCGCGGCGGCGATGACGCCGCGCCGCATCCCGCCCATCAGGCCGCGCCGCCAGCGGTCGATACCGCCAAAGCAGCCGCCAAGGCGGCTTCCGCGCCCGCCGCTTCGGCCCCCGCGCCGGCGACGCCGGCCGCGGCCGCGCCCGCCGCGCCGACTGCATCCGTCGCGCGGAGCGAGCCCAAGGTCGCCGCTTTCGGCGGCCTCGACCGCGACCGCATCATCGCCTCGATCCGCAGCGCCATCGAGGAGCAGCGGATCGATCTCTACCTGCAACCGATCGTCACCCTGCCGCAGCGCAAAGTGCGCTATTACGAGGCGCTGTCGCGGCTCAAGGCCGGGAACGGCGAGGTGGTCGCGGCCGGGGATTTCCTCTCCTACGCCGAAGCCGGTTCGCTGCTGCCGAAGCTCGACGGCTTTTTGGCGCTGCGCTGCGTGCAAGTGGTGCGGCGTCTGCTGCTCAAGAACCGCGACATCGGCTTGTTCTGCAATCTGTCCGGCACGACTTTGACCGATGCCGGGTTTCCGCAATTGCTCGAATTCATGGAGGCCAACCGCGCCATCGCGCCGTCGCTCATCTTCGAATTCACCCAGAGCGCGGTCCGCGCCATGGGCCCGATCGAGCACGAGAGCTTGGCCGCGCTCGCCGAGCGCGGGTTCTGTTTTTCCATGGACAACCTCGCCGATCTGCGCGTCGAACCGCGGGAATTGACCGCGCGCGGGTTCCGTTTCATCAAGGCGCCGGCGACGCTGCTGCTCAACCGGGTCGCGGGCGGCTCGACCGACATCCATCCGGCCGATTTTTCCGACCTGCTCGGCCGTTTCGGCATCGATCTCATCGCCGAACGGATCGAAAACGAATCCACGGTGGTCGATCTTCTCGATTACGATGTCCGCTTCGGGCAGGGCTTCTTGTTTTCGCCGCCGCGTGCGGTGCGCGCGGAAGTGCTCCAAGGACTTGCCGGCGATGCCGCGAAGGCGGAGTCCGCCAAGACGGAGATTGCCTGGAGCGACCTTGCGAAGGGCGATGCGGCGAAGGACGCTTCGGCGGTACGGGAACGGAGTGACGCGGTGCCGCCTCCGGCCCAGCCAGCCGCGGCCAACTCGTCCCCTCCGGCGATGCGCGGCGCCCTCGGCCAGCTTGCGCGCGCCGTCAGCGGGCGCAAGTAAACACCCTTGGCTCACGTCATCGAACGATTTGCCCCGCTCGCGCGCGACTATGACGTGCTCCTCTGCGACGTCTGGGGTGTCCTGCACAATGGCGTGGCGGCTTTCGCGCCGGCCTGCGAGACACTCGCGCGCTTTCGCGCCCGCGGCGGCACGGCGGTTCTCATCACCAACGCGCCGCGCCCGGGCGCCGCCGTGCAGACCATCCTCGATCGCCTCGGCGTGCCGCGCGGAGCCTACGACGCGATCGTCAGTGCCGGCGACGTCGCCCGCGGCGTCGTCGAGCGCCGCCGCGGCGACCGCTTGTTCCATCTCGGCCCGCCACGGGATCTGCCGATCTTCACCGGCCTTGACGCCGCCTTCGCGCCGATCGAGACCGCGGACTACGTGGTGTGCTCCGGCCTGTTCGACGACACGAGGGAGACGCCGGAGAGCTATCGCGGGCTGCTCACAGCGATGCGCGCCCGCTCGCTGTTCATGGTTTGCGCCAATCCCGACATCGTCGTCGAGCGCGGCGAGAGCTTGGTGTATTGCGCCGGCGCATTGGCCGACGCCTATGCGGCGCTCGGCGGCGAGGTGCTCTATTGCGGCAAGCCGCACGCGCCGATCTATGAGGCCGCGCTCGCCAGGGCGGCCGCCCTGCGCGGCGGCGACGCGCCGCCGCGCAAGCGGGTGCTCGCGGTCGGCGATTCGGTCAGGACCGATCTCATAGGCGCGGCGTCTTTCGGCCTCGACAGCGTGTTCGTCATCTCAGGCATCCACGCCGAGGAATTCGGCGGCGGCGAGGCGCCGGATCTGGGAAGCTTGAACGCGGTCTTCGCCGCTGCGGGCGTGGCGCCCAAGGCGGTCGCCCGCCGGCTGGCGTGGTGAGCATCATTGCTCTTCGTAACGGCGTCACGCGACGGCGGCGCGGCGTGAATGGCGGCGGCGTCGGACGGCGACGATCTCCGCCACAATCGAGATCGCGATCTCGTCCGGGGTGATGGCGCCGAGATCGAGGCCGGCCGGCGCCTTGAGCCTGCCCAGCCGCTCGGCGCTGACGCCGCGTTCGGCGAGCGTCGTCGTCAGCGCGTGCGCCTTCTTGCGGCTGCCGACGAAGGCGACGTAGTCGACATCGACGGCGAGCGCGGCCAGCAAGGCGGCTTCGTCGCCGCGGCCTTGCGTCGAGACCACCACATACCGCTCGGCCGCATCCTCGACCGGAAGCGCATAGCCTTCGATCCTGCGGTCCGCTTCCTCGAAGGCCGATTGTTCGGCGGCGGGCGCGCACACGGTGACGGCGAATCCGGTCCGCTTGGCGAGATCGGCGACGGCGACGGCCACGGGGCTCGATCCGCAGATCACGACCTGCGGCCGCGGCAGGACCGGCTCCACGAATATGTCCATGGTGCCTTGGCTCGGGCACATGTTCTTGGCGAACCGCACGCCGGCCTGCTCATCGCCCGCCTTGACGCCTCGTCCGTCCAACGCTTCGGGCGGCTGCACGCAGACGAGGCGCGAGCGGCCGTCGGCAAGGGCGTCCCGCGCCGCCTTGAGCACCGCCGCGCGGGCGCAGCCGCCGCCGATCCAGCCCGCCGAGATCGTGCCGTCGGGCAGGATCACCGCCTTGGCTCCGGCCTTGGCCGCGGTTGCTGCCACCGTGCGCACGACGGTCGCGAGCGCGAACGGCTCGCCGGCCGATTTGCGCGTCGCAATGATGTCGAGAATGTCGGTCGTGCGGTGCATATGGTTCAGATTCTCGCAAGATAGGGCTCGAGCGCCGCCAAGCTTTCGAGATTGTGGGCGGGGGCGAACAGATCGACATAAGGCAGCGCCGCCTGCATGCCGCGCGCCCGCGGACTGTAGTCGCGCCAGCCGAGCAGCGGATTGAGCCAGATGATTTTGCGGCAGCGGCGGCGAAGACGGCGCATTTCTTCGCCGAGCCGCTCGGGCGCGCCGGTGTCGTAGCCGTCGGAGACGATCATCAACGCCGTGCGCGAGTTGATGACGCGCCGTGCGTGCCATCGATTGAACGTCGCGAGGCTCTCGCCGATGCGCGTGCCGCCGCCGATGCCCTGCGCCATCAGCGCCAATCGCTCGACCGCGCGCGTCACGTCGCGATCGCGCAGCGACGGCGAGACGTGCGCCAGCCGCGTGTGGAACACAAAAGCTTCCGCCTCGCGAAACGCATCGACCACGCCATGGATGAAGCGGACGAAGAACGCGGTGTAGAGGTTCATCGAGCCGGACGCATCGAGCAGCACGACAAGCCGCAGCGGCTTGATCTTGCGGCGCCGCCAAGTAAGCTCGATCGGCGTGCCGCCGTGCGAAACATTGCGATGCATGGTGCGGCGCAGATCGAGGCGCCGCCCGCGCCGGCGCACCTGTTCGCGGCGCACCAGCCGCGCGCGCATGACGCGGGCAAGCCGCGCGGCCAGCGCGTGGGCCGCCGCCACCTCATCGGGATCGACGATATGGCGCAGGTCGGTCGCCGCCAGTTTCTCGGCGCGCGAGGCGCCCTCGCGGCGGCCGCGACCGGTGGCCGAATTGCCGCTATCGGCCTCGCTTTGCCGCACGATATGATCCGGAAGGCCGCGCGCATCCTGCGGCACCTGCGCTTGCGCGAGCAGCCGCGGCGCGGGTTGGCTCGCCTGGGGCGAGCCCGACAGGACCTGCCGCTGTCGCACGCCGTCGCCGCGCCAGAATGCATCAAAAATCGCGTCGAAACGCTGCCAATCGGAATGCGTCGCGCAGAACAGCGACCGAAATGCCGGCTTGAGCGACGATGAGCGCAGCGCCGCAGGCGACGCGAGGACTGTAAGCGCGTCACGCGTTTCCGCGAGCCCGATCCGGAATCCGTTGTCGCGCAGTGTGCGCGCAAAGCCTGCGAGCCGGCGGCGCATCGGCGCGCCGACGGCTGGCGGCCCGTCATCCTTCGAGGCTCGCTCCAGGGCCGCTCGCACCTCAGGGTGACGGGAAAAGTTTATCATCACGCCACCTTGCCGAGCAGGCGTTCGCTCACCTCGCGGCTGAGCCGCGCGCGGTCCTCGTGCGTCTTGAGCAAACACATCATGGTCTCGTAGACGACCTCCGGCTCCTGCCGCAGGTCGTGGACTTCGAGGCCGGCGAGCGTCGCCGCCCAGTCGAGCGTCTCGGCGACGCCGGGCGCCTTGCGCAAGTCTTCCTTGCGCACCGCCGCGACCATGCGCGCGATCTGCAAAGCGAGCGCGGTGTCGATGCCGGGCGTGCGGACGAGGATGATCTTGGCCTCGCGATCGACGTCGGGGAAATCGACGTAATGGTAGAGGCAGCGCCGGCGCAGCGCGTCAGACAATTCCCGCGTGCCGTTCGAGGTCAGCACCACGCGCGGGATCGAAGTCGCCTTGATCGTTCCGAGCTCGGGGATGCTGACCTGAAAGTCGGAGAAAAGCTCGAGCAGGAACGCCTCGAATTCCTCGTCGGCGCGATCGACTTCGTCGATCAGCAACACCGGCGGCACGGCGCGGCGGATAGCGGCGAGGAGCGGCCGTTCCAGCAAATATTTTTCCGAGAAGATGTGCTCTTCGATCGCATCGGCGTCCTCGCCGATGCCTTCCCGCGTCTTGATGGCGAGGAGCTGGCGCTGGTAGTTCCACTCGTAGAGCGCGGCGTTCTGGTCAAGCCCTTCGTAGCATTGCAGGCGGATAAGCTCGGCCGCGTGCACGGCCGCGAGCGCCTTGGCGACTTCGGTCTTGCCGACGCCGGCTTCGCCTTCGAGCAGCAGCGGCCGCTTGAGGAATTCCATCAGCCCCAGCGCCGTCGCGATATCGCGGTCGGCGACGTAGCCGACGGCGGCGAGCCGGTCGGAGATGTCTTCACGGTTGAGGGTCATGGCACAGCGTCGTTCCGGGGCGCGGGCGAGGCGCGGGCCCGGACTCCATGATCACGGAAATAAGGTGTCGGCATCGGCAGTGCCACCAAACAGCGGCAGTGAACATGGATTCCGGACTCGCGGGCTTCGCCCGCGCCCCGGAATGACGCCGGCCTATCCATGCAGGCCGAGCTTTTCCGCCGCCGTCCAGGTGCGCCAGGCGTCGTGCGGCATCTGGATATGGGTCGAGCCGAGGAAGGCGAAGGCGTCGTTGAGCGCGTTGGAGAAGCACGGCACGCCGCCGACGTTCGGGCTCTCGCCGACGCCCTTGGCGCCGATCGGATGATGCGGCGACGGCGTCTCGGTCCAGTCGGTCTCCCAGTGCGGCGTCTCCACCGCCGTCGGCAGGAAATAGTCCATGAACGACGCGGTGGTGATGTTGCCGTCCTCGTCGTAATGGAGCTCCTGACCCATGGCGATGCCGAAAGCCTCGGTCAGGCCGCCATGGACCTGGCCTTCGATGATCATGGGATTGATGCGCGTGCCGCAATCGTCGAGCGCATAAAAGCGCCGGATCTTGGTCATGCCGGTATCGACGTCGATGTCGACGACGCAGATGTAGGCGCCGAACGGAAAAGTGAAATTCGGCGGATCATAATAGTTGATTGCCTCCAATCCGGGCTCCATGCCGGGCGGCACCTCGTGGTAGGCCGCCCAGGCCAGCTCGGTCATAGTTTTGAAGCGTTCGGGATTGCCCTTGACGCGGAAGCGGTCGACGTCCCATTCCAGATCGTCGTCATGCACTTCGAGCATGTAGGCGGCGATCATCTGCGCCTTGGCCTTGATCTTGCGGCAGGCCATGGCGGTCGCGGCGCCCGACACCGGCGTCGAGCGCGAGCCGTAGGTGCCGAGCCCGTAGGGCGCGGTGTCGGTGTTGCCTTCCTCGACGGTGATATTGTCGGCGGGAAGCCCGAGTTCCGTGGCGATGATCTGGGCGTAGGTCGTTTCGTGGCCTTGACCCTGTGATTTCGTCCCGAGCCGGCAGATGCCGCTGCCGGTCGGGTGGATGCGGATTTCGGCGGAGTCGAACATGGCGATGCCGAGAATGTCGCAGGCGCGCGAGGGACCGGCGCCGACGATCTCGGTGAAGAAGGCGACGCCGACGCCCATCAATTCGCGCGTCTCGCCGCGCCTGAACGCCTCGCGCCTCGCCTTCTGCTCCTCGCGCAGCTTCTTGTAGTTCACCGCTTCCATCGCCTTGGCCATGGCGGTGTGATAGTCGCCGGAATCGTACTGCCAGCCAGTCGCCGACGTGTAGGGGAATTGCTCGCGCCGGATCAGGTTCTTCACGCGGAATTCGGCCGGGTCCATGCCGAGCTTTTGCGCCATGATGTCCATGGCCCGCTCGATGCAATAGGCCGCCTCGGTGACGCGGAACGAACAGCGATAGGCGACGCCGCCCGGCGCCTTGTTGGTATAGACGCCGTCGACCAGCACATGGGCGGTCGGGAAGTCGTAGGAGCCGGTGATGATGCTGAACAGCCCCGCCGGCCACTTGGTGGCGTTGGCGCAGGCGTCGAAGGCGCCGTGGTCGGCAATGGTGTAGCAGCGCATCGCCGTCACCCGGCCATCTCTGGTCGCGGCGATCTCCATCTGCATGTGGAAGTCGCGCGCGAAGGCGGTGGTCGAGAGATTCTCGATGCGGTCCTCGGTCCACTTCACCGGCCGGCCGGTCACGATCGAGGCGACGATGGCGCAGATGTAGCCCGAATAGGCGCCAACCTTGTTGCCGAAGCCGCCGCCGATGTCCGGCGCGATGACGTGAATCTTGTGCTCGGGGATTTTGGAAATCAGCGAGCCCACCGTGCGAATGACGTGTGGCGCCTGGAACGTGCCCCACAGCGTCAGTTCGCCCTTGATCTTGTCGAAGGAGGCGACGCACTGGCAGGTCTCGAGCGGACAAGGGTGGCAGCGCGGATAGACGATCAGCTCCTTGATCGTCACGTCGGCTTTTTGGAACGCTGCGTCGGTCGCCGCCTGGTCGCCGGCCTGCCAGGAGAAGATGTGATTGTAATGCTTGCGCTTGCCGTGGGCGCCGTCGGTCTTGTCCTTGATGTCCTCGCGGATCACGGGCGCGTTCGGCGCCATGGCCTTGAGCGGATCGACGTTGACCGGCAACGGCTCGTACTCGACCTCGACCAGGTCGGCGGCGTCGGCCGCGGTGTAGCGGTCCTCGGCGATGACGAAGGCGACCTCCTGGTTCTGATACAGCACCTTGCCGTCTGCCAGCACCATCTGCACGTCGCCGGCGAGCGTCGGCATCCAGGTGAGGTTCACGGTCTTGAGCGTCTCCGCCGTGAGCACCGCGACGACGCCGGGCACCGCCGCGGCCTTGCTGGTGTCGATCTTCTTGATGCGGGCGTGGCCGTAGGGCGAGCGCACCAGGTCGCCGTAGAGCATGCCCGGCAGCTTGAGATCGTCGACGTAATTGCCCTTGCCCTGGACGAAGCGGATGTCCTCGACGCGCTTCCTTTTGCAGCCCAGGCCTTCGAGCTTGGCGGCGCGCTCGGCGGAGGTGGGGGTCTGGACGTTCATTCTGCGGCCTCCTGGAACGGCACGCCATTAAGCTTGGCGGCGGCGAATTGAATGGCCTTGACGATGTTCTGATAGCCGGTGCAGCGGCAGAGGTTGCCGGAAATGCCGTAGCGGATCTCCTCCTCGGACGGATTCCGGTTTTCCTGCAACAGCCGGTAGGCGCGCACGATCATTCCCGGCGTGCAGAAGCCGCACTGCAACCCGTGCATCTCGCGGAAGCCTTCCTGCAGCGCGTTGAGCGTGCCGTCGGCGTTGGCCATGCCCTCGATGGTGCGGATGTCGGCGCCGTTCGCCTGCACCGCGAACATGGTGCAGGACTTCACCGACTTGCCGTCGAGATCGACGGTGCAGGCGCCGCAATGGCTGGTGTCGCAGCCGATATGCGGGCCGGTGACGTTGAGTTCGTCGCGCAGGAAGTGGATGAGGAGCGTCCGCGGCTCGACCAAAGCTTCGACGGTCTTGCCGTTCACCTTCATCGCGACGTGGGATTTGGCCATGGTTGTGCTCCCTGCCGTCAGCCGCGGGCGCGCGTCTTGGCGCGGGCGAGAGCGCGCGCGAGCATCACGCCCGCCATCTTGGTGCGGTAATGCGCGGGTCCGCGGGCGTCGGTTGCGGGCGCCGTGATCGCCTCGGCGGCGGCGACGGCCCTCTTCACCGTCGCCGCATCGAGCGCGGAGCCGACGAGAATCTTGCCCGCTTCTTCGGCCCATAGCGGCGTTTCGGCGACGTTGGTGAGACCGATCGAGCAGCTTGAGACCTTGCCGCCGCGTATGGTCAGCACGACGGCGGCGGCGGCGGTCGCGTAATCGCCGATCTTGCGCTTGAGCTTTTCGTAGGCGTAGCCGTGACCCGCGGCCGGCACCGGGATGCGCACGGCGGTGAGCACGTCGGCGGATTCGAGCGCGGTGAAATAAGCGCCCTGGTAGAAATCGCGCGCCGCGATGCGCCGTTCGCCGCCTTTGCCCGCGACGTGATAGATCGCGTTGAGGCAGAGCATCACCGCCGGCATGTCGTTGCCGGGATCGCCGTTGGCGACGTTGCCGCCGAGCGTGCCGACATAGCGCACCTGCGGATCGGCAACCTGCAGCGCGGTTTCGCGCAGGAGCGGAAGCTTTTCGGCCAACAGCGCGGAGCCGATCAGCTCGTGCTGGGTCGCCATGGCGCCGATGACGACGTCGTTGCCGTCGGTGCGGATGCCCTTGAGATCGGCAATGGCGGCGAGGTCGATGAGATGCGCCGGATGGGCGAGGCGCAGCTTCATCATCGGGATGAGGCTATGGCCACCGGCGAGCGCGCGGCCTTCGTCGCCGAATTGGGCGAGCAAACCGACCGCTTCTTTGATGGATGTGGGGCGATGATAGGCAAAAGAGCCAGGTATCACGGGCATCCTCCCTGGCGCAGCCGCAGGTCCGGGTCATCACCGCGGCCCCATGCGAAACTGCGCGTAATACCGTCTTCTGACGCGAAAAATCTTGGCCAATTGTGCGCCGCAGCAGCAAGCATTGCTGCACCAGCTTGCACGGCGATGCACGAAATGGCGCATTCCCGGCACAAATCGCCGGGTTCCATGCACCAATTGCGACAGGATTATTGACGCGT
>JASHPW010000114.1 GCA_030037895.1 Xanthobacteraceae bacterium
GCCGACCAAGGGTGGAACCGAGAAAGCCCACGGCGCCCCGCTCGGCGCCGAGGAAATCGCCGCGGCGCGGCAAAAACTTGGCTGGAGCGCGCCGGCGTTCGAGATTCCGCCCGATATCCGCGCGCAATGGCGCGTCGTCGGCGAACGCGGCCGTCCGGCGCGGCTCGCCTGGCAGAAGCGCCTCGCCGCGCTCGACGCCGCAAGGCGCGTTGCGTTCGAGCGGCGCACGCGCGGCGACCTGCCTGCGCACGAATTTGCAGCGGCAATCCGCGCGGTGAAAGAAAAATTCGCGGCGGTGCCGAAGGACACCGCCACCCGCGCGGCCTCCGAAGTCGCGCTCGACGCGCTGACCGTGGCGCTGCCGGAGATGATCGGCGGCTCGGCCGACCTTACCGGCTCCAACAACACGCGTCCCAAAGCCATGAAGGTCATGAGCGCGGCGGATTATTCCGGCCGCTTCATCCATTACGGCGTGCGCGAGCACGCCATGGCGGCGGCCATGAACGGCATGGCGCTGCACGGCGGGATCATTCCCTATTCCGGCACGTTCCTCGTGTTCTCCGACTATTGCCGGCCGGCGCTTCGTCTCGCCGCGCTCATGGGAGTGCGCGTCATTTTCGTGATGACGCACGATTCGATCGGGCTCGGCGAGGACGGCCCGACGCACCAGCCGGTCGAGCACCTCGCCGCGTTGCGCGCCATGCCGAATCTGAAAGTGTTCCGGCCGTGCGACGCGGTCGAGACCATTGAGTGCTGGCAGCTCGCGCTAGAAGCAAAAGACGGCCCGAGCGTGCTCGCCTTGACGCGGCAGGCCGTGCCGCAACTGCGGCACGGCCTCGACGAGAAGAACCGCTGCGCCGGCGGCGCCTACGAGCTGGTCGCGGCCGAAGGAGGCGCGGCGACCGGCGGGCCGGCCGCGGTGTCGCTGTTCGCCACTGGCTCGGAGGTCGCCATCGCGGTCGCGGCGCAGAAACTCCTGGCCGCGCGCAAAATTCCGGCACGGGTGGTTTCGGTGCCGTGCTTCGAATTATTGTTCGCCGCGCCGGAGGCGGAACGCGCGACGATTATCGGCCGCGCCAAGGTCAACGTCGCCGTCGAAGCCGGCATCCGCCAAGGCTGGGACGCGATCATCGGCACGGGCGGAACTTTTGTCGGCATGACCGGATTTGGCGCCAGCGCTCCCTATAAGGACCTTTACCAACACTTCGGAATTACGCCGGAAGCGGTGGCGCAGGCGGCACTGCGCAAATTGAGCTGAAAAATCGTCGCTGTTGTTCGCGCCCTCGACGTTACGCGCTGATCCGCGCCAGACGGCTGTCGAGAAAGGACACCAGATGGTCGCAAAGGTCGCGGGCGTCGGCGCCGGCGCCGTCGATCAGCGTGGACTTGCGCCGGCGCAGGAATGGCGCGCCCATCAGATAAAGGCCGGGCGCGGCGACAATTCCGCCGTCATGGCGGATCATGCCCTTGCGGTCGAGAACCGGCATGTCGAGCCAGGAGTAGTCGGGCCGGAAGCCGGTGGCCCAGATGATCGTCTTGATCGCGCCGCTCGTGAGGTCAAGGCCGAGCGGCGGCGACGCCTCGACGCGGGTCGGCGGCGGGCGGTGCGGCGGCTCGACCTTGTCGTCGAGGCCGTTCACGCGCGCCCAGTCGTCGATGAGGTCGAGGAGCCGGCCCATCTTGAGATCGGACAGCGCGCACATGTTGCGCAGCGATCCGGCGAACTGCGCCTTGCCGTCCTCGCTGATGCCGGCGAGGCGCCCGACCAGCGTCACGCCCATGGCGGTGAGGGCGTTGAGGTCGAGGGTCGAGCGATCGGGCGTGCCGGCGAGCTGCAGCGAGGGCACCCGCCGCGCCCGGCCGATATCGTCGACCTCGTCGTAGCGCTGATCGAGCACGCCCGCCGCGTCCATCCACCACTCCAGGTCCTTGCCGCGATAGACGCGCGGTGCGCGGATGTGCTCGCCCGCCGACAAGGTCACCGGCCGGCCCGAGCGTTGGATTTCGGCGGCGATCTGCGTGCCGCTCGCCGATGCGCCCATGACCAGGACGCCGCCGTCGGGCAGCGCGCCGGGATTGCGGTACTGCTGGGCGGTAACTTGGGCGATCGCGCGCGGCACCCGGTCGGCAAAGGCGGGGACGCGGGCGATGTTGCACGCGCCGGACGCGATCACCACGATGCGGCAGCGCCAGTCGCCTTGGTCCGTGCGCACCAGATATCCGTTGCCGGTGGCGCGCACCGACGTGACCGTGGTGTGCGTGCGCACCGGCGCCGCGATCGCTTTGGCGTAACTCGCGATGAAGGCGATGATCTCGGGCAGGGTGCGGTAGCCGTCGGGATCGTCGCCGCCGTAGCCGAAGCCGGGCAGCCGGCTCTGCCAGTTGGGCGTGAGCAGCCGCAGCGAATCCCAACGCTCGGTGCGCCACGAATGGGCGACCTCGCCGCGCTCCAGCACCACGTGGTCGATCGCGCGGTCGGCGAGGCAGCGGCTCATGGCCAAGCCGGCGTGCCCGGCGCCGATGACAACTGCGGTGACGGTGCTAATCGCTTCGTTCCCTCACGACGCGTCGGCGACCCGAGGCCTCGGCTCAGTTCACGACGACGGTGACGTTCGTCGGATTGGTCACGATGTCGTACACCGCCGACCGCTTCTGCGATTGCGCGACGAGAGCCTCGATGTCCTCGCGCTTGGCGTCGGCGTCGATCTTGTAGGTGACCTTGATGCCGCCAAAGCCGTTGCGGATGTCGCTGTCCACGCCGAGGATGCCCTGGATGTCCATGTCGCCTTCGATGGTCGCCGTGACCGAACGCAGTTGAATATTGCGGTACTGCGCCACCGCGGCGATGCCCGCGGTGAGGCAACTGGCCAGCCCGACCAGGACATATTCGACGGGCGTGGCGCCCTTGTCCTCGGAAGCAAACACCTCGGGGTGGTCGGCGTCGAAGGTGAAGGTTTTCTTGTGCCGCTGTTCCTGGCCCAGGCCGTAATAGCCTTCGACCGCAGAGTGACTGTGCGTGCCGTCCTTCCATTCGCAGGTCGCGCGCCACTTGAACTGCGCGGCCTCGGGGGCCTTGGCCAACGCCTCACGGGCGGCGATCAAGGCTTCGACGTTGACGCCATTCTTGGCGGGGTTGATGGCATTGGCCATGGATACCTCCGTACTCCGGTTGCCTCACTCATGCTGTTGAGCGGATGTTTCACGCCCAGGATGGCTTATTAGGAGGAACATCCCAGTCGTCAACTTCTAAATTTCTTGAGGAAAAATCTGCTTCCACTGGAACGCGCCATGAAAAATCATGCTGCCATTGCTGGAAATCCAGATGATATCCGGCCCTGCGGTCCGCGACGGACGGAGCCGTCACGGCGTGCATAACGCCGGTCTGCCGCGCCGGCATGCTCGTCGCTGTCGCGCACGCGGAACTTAAAGAATACAAGAAGCGTTCTCCGCCACTTGTCGGAGTCGTTGTCCCGCAAGCCATGATATTCGGCGTCGGACAGGCGGTTGCGCCCAGGAGGACGAATTGTTGCGGCGCAAAGCCCGCCGCCACGGCGCTGCAGTGGCGCCGACGCGGGCCTCGGCCGCGCCCGCGGGACGGCCGACGCAGCCGCTCCGGTCAAGGCCGGACTTGTGCCGGGCCCCGATCCCGTTAAATAGGCTTTGCGAAAAAGCTGGATGCCGCAGTGCATATCGGGCATGAACCGGCTTAAATGGGAGCGACACATGGCGGTTCGCGTCGCCATCAACGGGTTCGGCCGCATCGGCCGCAATATTTTGCGCGCGGCCGTGGAAGCGCGGCGCACCGAAATCGAGGTCGTCGCCGTCAACGATCTCGCTCCGGTCGAAATGAACGCGCATCTCTTGCGCTACGATTCGGTGCACGGCCGCTTCCCCGGCGCGGTAACGGTCGAGGGCAACACCATTCACTGCGGCAACGGCGCCATCAAGGTCACCGCGCACAAGGATCCGGCGCACTTGCCGTGGCAGGAGTTGGGCATCGATATCGCGCTCGAATGCACCGGCATTTTCACCTCGAAGGAGAAGGCGGCGGCGCATCTCAAAGCCGGCGCCAAGCGAGTGCTCGTTTCGGCGCCGGCCGAGGGCGTCGATCTCACGGTCGTCTACGGCGTCAACCACGACAGGCTGACCAGGGCGCACACGATCGTCTCCAACGCCTCGTGCACCACCAATTGCCTGGCGCCGGTCGCCAAGGTGCTCAATGATGCGGTCGGCATCGACAAGGGCTTCATGACCACAGTGCACGCCTACACCAACGACCAGCCCTCGCTCGATCAGGTGCACAAGGACCTTTATCGGGCGCGCGCGGCGGCGCTCAACATGATCCCGACCTCGACCGGCGCGGCCAAGGCGGTCGGCCTAGTGCTGCCGGAGCTGGCCGGCCGGCTCGACGGCGTCTCGATCCGCGTGCCGACGCCGAACGTCTCGGTGATCGACTTCAAGTTCGTCGCCAAGCGCGCGACCTCGAAGGAGGAGATCAACGCCGCGGTCAAGCGCGCCGCCGAGCAACGGCTCAAGGGAATTCTCAGCTACACCGACGACCCCAACGTCTCCAGCGACTTCAACCACGATCCGCATTCCGCGGTCTTCCACATGGACCAGACCAAGGTCATCGACGGCACCCTGGTGCGGGTGATGGCGTGGTATGACAACGAATGGGGCTTCTCCAATCGCATGGTCGATACCGCGGTGGCGATGGGCAAGCTCCTCTGACCGCCATCGCATCACGTTGCTTTCGCCATTGCGCATTTTTTAATGAAGTCGTTCCGCACCCTCGACCAGGCCGACGTTAAGGGCAAGCGCGTGCTCGTGCGCGTCGACCTCAACGTGCCGATGAACGACGGCCAATTGTCGGACACGACGCGCATCGAGCGCACGGCGCCGACCATCCGCGAGATCGCCGACAAGGGCGGCAAGGTTATTTTGCTGTCGCATTTTGGCCGGCCCAAAGGACCGAATCCCAAGGAATCGCTGAAACCGGTCGCCGCGGCGGCGGCGCGCATCATCGGCCGGCCGATCGCCTTCGCCACGGACTGCATCGGCGAGGTCGCGGAACGGGCCGTCGCCGCCATGCAGCCGGGCGATATCCTCTGCCTGGAGAACACGCGTTTCCATCCCGGCGAGGTGGCAAACGATGCGGATTTCGTTGCCGCGCTCGCCCGGCTCGGCGACGTCTACGTCAACGATGCGTTTTCGGTCGCGCACCGCTCGAACGCTTCGACCGAAGGGTTGGGCCGTAAGCTGCCGGCCTATGCCGGGCGCTCCATGCAGGCGGAGCTTGAAGCGCTGGACAAGGCGCTGCACGCGCCGCAGCGGCCGCTGACGGCGATCGTCGGCGGCGCCAAGGTCTCGACCAAGCTCGATGTTCTCGGCAACCTCCTTGCCAAAGTCGAGACGCTGATCATCGGCGGCGGCATGGCCAATACGTTCCTTTCCGCGCAGGGCAAAGCCGTCGGCAAGTCGCTCTACGAAGCCGACCTCATGCCGGCCGCGCGCGCCATCCTCGCCAAGGCCAGGGCCGCCGGCCGCGAAATCGTGCTGCCGGTCGATGCCGTGGTGGCGCGCAAGCTCGCCGCGCACGCACCCACGCGCGTCGCCTCGGTGGACGAGATCGGCGCCGCCGACATGATCCTCGATATCGGCCCGCGCACCATCGCGCAGGTCGTCTCGGTTCTCGCCCGCAGCAAGACACTGGTCTGGAACGGTCCGTTCGGCGCCTTCGAATACGAGCCCTTCGACACTGGCACGATCGAGGTAGCCGAGGCGGCGGCGGAACTTACCGCCGCCGGCAAGCTTGTCAGCATCGCCGGCGGCGGCGACACCGTGGCGGCGCTCAATGCCGCCCGGGTGACCGCCCGCTTCACCTATGCCTCGACCGCGGGCGGCGCCTTCCTGGAATGGCTCGAAGGCAAGACCCTGCCCGGCGTCGAAGCATTGAAGGTATCCCCTACTCCCGCTTCCCCGCGCGGATGAGTCATAATATCCGGGCATCAGGAACGGCGCCGAATCGAGGAGGGCGCGATGAACCTCACCGAATTGCACAAGGTCGCGGCGGCCATGGTTGCTCCCGGCCACGGCATCCTGGCGGCCGATGAATCGACCGGCACGATCAAGAAGCGTTTCGACGCGATCGGCGTGGAATCGACGGCCGACACGCGGCGCGACTACCGCGAGATGTTGTTCCGCTCGACCGAAGCGATGGCGAAACACATTTCCGGGGTCATTCTCTATGACGAGACCATCCGGCAGAACGCCAAGGACGGCACGCCGCTCGTCAAGCTCATCACAGAGGCCGGCGCGATCCCCGGGATCAAGGTCGACAAGGGAACGAAGCCGCTGCCGTTCTGCCCGAACGAGGTGATCACAGAAGGACTCGACGGTTTGCGCGAGCGGCTGGTGGAATATCGCGGCCTCGGCGCCAAATTCGCCAAGTGGCGCGCGGTGATCGATGTCGGTCAACGGCATGGTCTACCGAGCCACGCCTGCGTCAAGGCCAACGCGCATGCGCTGGCGCGCTACGTCGCGCTCTGCCAGGACGAAAGTATCGTGCCGATCGTCGAGCCCGAGGTGCTGATGGACGGCGACCACGACATCGACCGATGTGTCGAGGTCACCACCTGGGTGCTGAAGGAAACCTTTCAGGAGCTGTTCTACGCCCGCGTCGCGCTCGAAGGCATGGTGCTCAAGCCGAACATGGCGGTGCCCGGAAAAAAATCACTGAAGCGCGCGTCGGTCGAGGAGGTCGCGGAGAAGACCGTGCGCCTCCTGAAGGCTTGCGTGCCCGCGGCCGTTCCCGGCGTCGCCTTCCTCTCCGGCGGGCAGTCCGACGAGGAAGCGACCGCGCACCTCGACGCCATCAACAAATCCGGCGCGCTGCCTTGGCGCGTGACCTTCTCCTACGGCCGCGCTTTGCAGGCGGCGCCGCAGAGGGCGTGGTCGGGCAAGCCGGAGAACGTGGCGGCGGCGCAACGCGCCTTCGCCCATCGCGCGAAGATGAATGGCCTCGCCGCGCTCGGCCGGTGGCAGGCCGATCTCGAGCGGAAGGCGGCGTGACGCGTTGTCGCGATTGGTGCAACGCTCCTCTTCCCTCGCCGCAAGGGGGAGGGGAACAGCAATGAACGCGCGGCGCCCGCGGCCGCGGTTTTACCTCATCACCCCGCGGCTTAACGACACGTCGGCGTTCGCGCGCGCGACCGGCGCGGCGTTTGATGCCGCCGATGTGGCCGCCGTTCTCCTTCGCCTCGCGCCGAGCGACGAGCGCACCCTGATCAACCGCGCCAAGGCGATTGCCGCCATTGTTCAGCGCCGCGCCATCGCGCTCCTCCTCGACGGCGAGCCCGAGATCGTGGCCAGCGCCGGCGCCGACGGCGCCCACCTCACCGGCATCGCGGCGCTCAATGCGGCGCTCGGCACGCTCAAGCCCGACCGCATCGCCGGCGCCGGCGGCTTGCGCAGCCGTCATGATGCCATGCTCGCCGGCGAAGCTGGCGCCGATTACGTGATGTTCGGCGAACCCGATCGCCGCGGCGACCGCCCGTCCGTCGAGGCCGTGCAGGAGCGGCTCTCGTGGTGGGCGGAAATCTTCGAGCCGCCTTGCATCGGCTATGCCGCAAGCCTCGACGAGGTCTTTCCGCTCGCGCAAGCTGGCGCCGATTTCGTCGCGCTCGGTGATTGGATATGGACGCACGCACAAGACTCCGCCGCGGCGGTCGCGGCCGCCGCCGGCCGCCTCGCCGAACCTGCTTAGAGCGATGCCGATGAAGTGGACTCACCGCGAGCGGCCAACTTCGCCGGCCCCCTCCCTCCTTACGAGGGAAAAGACCATTCTGGAGCGGAATCTGAGCAACCCGGCGTCATTGCCACCGAAGCAAAGCAATCCAGGACGGACGAAATCCGGATTGCTTCGTCGCCCCTTTGAGGCTCCTCGCAATGACGGCGCTGATTCGATTTCGATCCAAGCGGATTCGATTTCGATCCAAGCGGAACGTGCTCTCAATGTGCGGCGCCGCCGCGCCGGGATAAAGATGGCGGCGGCGCTCGCGCTCGCCGCGCTCCTCGCCGCGGTCCCGCGGGCGGCGGCGGCGCAGAGCCCGCAACCGGCCGCCGAGCCCAAGCGGCCGCATGCGCGCAAAATCCATCGGCCGGTCGCCAAGCGGGCCACGGCACAAAACGCGGCGCCGGCGCCGAGCCATCCGGCGGCGCCGAGCGCTCCGGCACCGAGCGTTACGGCGCAGGGCAATGCAGCGGCGCCGGCCGCCGCGCAACGCCAACCCGACCTCGCCTATGGCGCCTTCCAGCGCGGCTATTTCCTGACGGCCTTCGCGCTGGCGACGAAGAGCGTCGAGGAAAAAAGCGACGTCAAGGCGATGACGCTTCTCGGCGAGCTTTACGCCGACGGCCTTGGCATTCCGCAGGACGACGGCAAGGCGGCCGAATGGTACAAGCTCGCCGCCGCCCGCGGCGACCCCGCGGCGATGTTCGCGCTGGCGATGTTCCGCCTGCAAGGCCGCGCCGGTCCGCGCGACCGCCAGGCGAGCGCCAAATGGCTCGCCGAAGCGGCCAAGCTCGGCCATCCCTTGGCCGCCTACGATCTGGCGCTCCTTTATATAGAGGGCCAATTGTTCCCGCAGGATTTCGGCCGCGCCGCCGAGCTTCTGCGCATCGCCGCGCAGGCCGGCAATCCGGAAGCCCAATACGCGCTCGCCACCCTCTACAAGGAGGGCCGCGGGGTCGCCAAGGATATGCGCGAAGCGGTGCGGCTGTGGGCCTTGGCCTCGCTCGCCGACAACACCGACGCGCAGGTCGAGTACGGCATCGCGCTCTACAACGGCGACGGCGTCGCCAAGAACGAACAGGCCGCGGCGGCGTGGTTCCGCAAGGCGGCGCTTCACGGCAGCGCCATCGCCCAGGACCGGCTGGCGCGCATCCTCGCCACCGGGCGCGGCGCGCCGGAAAATCCGGTTGAGGCCACCAAATGGCACCTCATCTCCAGGGCGCGCGGCGAGACCGATCTTATGCTCGACGATTACGTGAACAGTCTCGACGCCGCGACCCGCGCCGCCGGCGAGAAGGCGGCCAAGCCCTGGCTCGACGCGATCAAGAAGCCGCCGAAGTCGTGAGGCTCGATTCAGATCGACCACCGATGTCGCGAAGCGATTCGGTCGCGCACAGCAACTGCCCGCACGCCGTCACGGCTGACGCAGGCGGTCGAGCACGCTGATCGAGGCGAAGCCGTCGGGGATTTGGCCGGTCGCGACCTGGAAATTGCGGACGGCGCCGCGGGTGCGCGGGCCGAGGAGGCCGTCGGGCTCCCCGACATCGTAGCCGCGGTGCGCCAGCAGCCGCTGCAGCTCATAGCGCTCGGCGACGGTGAGCGCGCGCTCCTCGCGCGGCCAGCCGTGCAGCAGCGGGCCGTCGCCGCGCAGCCGGTCGGCGAGGCGGCCGATGGCGAGCGCATAGGCTTCCGCCGGATTGTATTTCATGATGACGCGGAAATTGCGCAGCATCAGGAAGGCGGGGCCGCGCGCTCCCGCGGGCAGGAAGAGATAAGCGCGATCGGAAGGCCGCGGAAACGGCTTGTCGGCGGCGCGCCGCACGCCGAGCGCCTGCCATTGCCGCACCGTCATCTGCCGCGCAGGGTCGGCGAGGAGATAATCGAACTTTTGCGGCAGCACGACCTCGTAGCCCCAGCTTTGGCCGCGCGCCCAGCCGTCCATTTTCAGATTGTTGGCGGTGGAGGCGAGCAGGTCGGCGACCGAGTCGACGACATCGCGCCGTCCGTCGCCGTCGAAATCGACCGCATAGCGCTTGAACGAGGTCGGCATGAATTGCGTCGGACCAAAGGCGCCGGCCCAGGAGCCGATCAAATGCTCGGGGGCGACATCGCCGTGCTGCAAAATCTCGAGCGCGGACAGGAACTCCTCGCGGAAATAATCGCGGCGGCGGCCGACGCAGGCGAGCGTCGCCGTCGAGCGGACGACCGGGCGGTCGCCGCCCATGGTGCCGTAATTCGATTCGACGCCCCAGATCGCCGCGAGGATGTGGCGGTCGACGCCATAGGCGCGCTCGACCGCGGCGAACAGGGGCGCATAGTGCGTCAAGAGCTCGCGCCCGCGGGCGATGCGCTCGTCGCTCACCAGGAGGTCGAGATAGTCCCAGGTCGATTTGGTGAATTCCGGCTGCGCATCGAGCAAATCCATGATTCCCAAGTCCGGCGTCAGCCCGGCGGTGAAGCGCTCGAAATTCGCCCGCGTGACGCCGCGCCGCTCGGCTTGCGGCCACAATGCGGCGAGGCAATCGCCGAACGCGGCGGCGGCGGCGCGGATCGCGTCGGCGGTCATCAATGGACTGCCCGAAGCGCCCGATTGCCCGCTCCATTCGCGGTCGCCGGTGTCTGGCGCGGGAACCGAGCCGGTCGCCGGCGGTTGAAACATCCGCATCAGCCAATTGTCGGGCTTGTCCTGTGCCCGCGCAGCGCCGGCAAGGCCGACGACGATGAGCGACGCCGCGGCAAGGCGAAGAATGGTCGGGGGATTTACCATGGCGGACGGTCTCGACTGCCGCAGATCGCTATTGCGGCCTCGATCAGTAGTCGCATGAACGGGCACCTGCTATGCTGCCGCTTGCCCCAGGGCACTGCATGAAACTGGTCCGCAAAGCTGTCTTTCCCGTGGCTGGGCTCGGCACCCGGTTCCTGCCGGCGACCAAGGCCATGCCGAAGGAGATGCTGCCGGTCGTCGACCGGCCGCTCATTCAGCACGTGGTCGACGAGGCGCGCCAGGCCGGAATCGAGCATTTCATCTTTGTCACCGGCCGCAACAAGAGCGTCATCGAGGACCATTTCGACCGCCAGTTCGAGCTGGAAATGACGCTGCTGGAGCGCCAGAAGCACGAAGCGCTCGATTTCCTCAACGAGGATCTGCCGGAGCCGGGGTCGACCAGTTTTACCCGCCAGCAGGAGCCGCTCGGGCTCGGCCATGCGGTGTGGTGTGCGCGCGAGCTTATCGGCCGCGAGCCGTTCGCGCTCCTGTTGCCGGACGTTCTCGTCCAACACGAGCGCGGCTGTCTCGCGCAGATGATCGATGCCGCGCGCGACGTCGGCGGCGGGGCCAACATCGTGGCCGTCGAGGAAGTGCCGCGCGAGCGCGTGAATCAATACGGCGTCGTCGGGGTGGGCGCCGCCAAGGGCCGGATGTTCGCGATCACCAGCATGGTGGAGAAACCCGCGCGCGAGCGCGCGCCGTCGAATCTCATCCTCACCGGCCGCTACATCCTGCAGCCGGAAATCCTCGGGATTTTGGCGACGCAAGAGCGCGGCGCCGGCGGCGAGATTCAGCTGACCGACGCCATGATCGAGCTATCCCGCACCCAGCCGTTCTACGGCTTGAAGTTCGACGGCCGCAGCTTCGATTGCGGCTCGAAGATCGGCTTTCTCGCCGCCAACGTCTCCTACGCGCTGGCGCGTGACGACATCGCGCCTGGCTTTCGCGCCGAGATCAAGAAAATCCTCGCCGAGATCAACGGCGGCTCATGACGTTAGGAATATGACGGTCATTATCACGCCTCAGCGCTGCAGATGCAGGCCGAGGAGGAACGAGGTCCCGGTGTAGGCGAGGCCGGGCGTGGTGGAAAGTTGCCAGTCCTGCCGCACTTCGCCTCTGACTTGCACCTCGCGCGTCAGTTTGTAGGTGAGCCCGGCGGACAGGAAATAGCGGGTGTCCTGGAGGGTGGAGCCGACATAATCGTCGGTGCCGTAGCCGGCTTTCAGCGTGCCGATGAGCCGGAGCAGGAAGGCGTGGTCGACCTGCAGATTGAGATCGCGACTGAATTCGCCCGAGGCGCCATCGACGATCGTTTCGTAGACCTGTGAAGCGGCGGAGAGCTTGGCGCTCGTCAACGCGGTCGCCTGCCAGATCAGCGAGCCGTCGGCGATAAGTCCGCTGATGTCCGGCAGCGTCGGGTCCTTGTAGGAGCGCTCGACGTAGCCGCCGGCCACCTCTCCGGTGAGCGAGCCGAACAGGTCGACGTCGGCGCCCGCTTTCGCGGTGGTGCCCACCGAGTCGCGCTGCAACCCGTTGCGATCGAATGCCTCGCCGTGGATGCGCTCGTCCTCCTGCACCTCGACGAACGGCTTCAATCCGGGATCGAGATCGTAGGCGAGACGCAGGATGCCGGTGTATTGGTCGAAGTTGCGGTCGGCGTTGCTTGACTCTTCGCCATTGGTCAAGAGCGAGTCGTCGTAGACGGCGCTGTCGAATGTGCCTTTGACCGTCACCGAAAACCGGTTGAACGTCTGGATCACGCCGAGCGTGCCGCCGAGGTCGGTGTCGATCGGCAGCCTGGCGAGCTGGGCTTGCAGGTTCGGGCTCCCCGGATTGTCGGTCGTGAGCAGGAAGCGGCTCTCGACAATGATCTGGGTATCGCGCGCGACGTCGATGCGGCCGTCAATCTTGGAATTGAAATAGGGGACGTTGAGCGAGGGGACGAGATTGTCGCCGTACTCGGTGTAGGAGCCGCTGATGTCGGCGGTGAGCGAATGGCGATCCCAATCGGAGCGGACTTGCAGTTCCGGCGTCTCGACCAAAAAGGGCGCGCCGGAAGCGCCGTTCGCACGTTCGGGATTGGTATTGTATCCGCCCGACACATCGAGCGACGGCAGCAGGAGGAACGAGCCGGCGCGAATGCCGAGCGCCGCATAAGGATCGCCCGCGGCGATCGGCAATGGCCGTGGCGGCAGCATTCCCAGCGGAACGGTGTTGGGCGGTGGTTCGGTCGGCGGCGGCGTGTTCGCCCAGTAGTCGAAATATTCCGGCGGCGGAACGGGCACGACGGCGCCGGGCCGATTGGCGGCCGCCACGGGATGCACCTCCGGCGGCGGATTGCTCAGCGGCGGCGGCTCCGGCGGCGGCGGCACGACCGCGCCGGGCCGCGCCGCGGCCTTCTTCGGGTGGATCTCCGACGGCGGCGGCTTTTTGCCGGCGGGAGGCTCGGGCGGCGCGGCGGGCTCGGGCGGCGTCAACGTCGGCACCGGCTCGAATACTGTTTCCGGGGGCGCGACTTCGCTCTCTGGCAGAGGGGTCTGCGCCAGCCTTTTGCGCCGCGGCCGATTGCTGGAATCAAAGCCCGTGTCGCCGGCGCCGAAGCCAGTCGGACTGCCATAGATCGGCGTCGCGCCGATGCGGGACGGTTCCGTGAACTTGCCGGGCGGCGGCGCTTCGCTTGCCGGCGGCGTCTTTTCGCCCGGACGATGAAAGCGCGGCGGCGTGGTCGGGTTGCCTTCGAGCGACGGCTGCAGCAGGTCGGTGCCGACAGCGGTCGCCGGCATCTGCGCCACACTCGTCACCGGCAAAAGCGCGACCGCCGCGGCAACCGCGAAGCCGCTGGCGCTGCGCACGCATCGGCCGCGGGTCAACGGCGCCCTCCTCGCGATCGAGGCGCGCACCGTCCCGCCGTCCGCGTCACCTCGGGAGTCGCCAAGGCCAACCACCGTCTAGGAGCTGCGCCGACGCCGCCGACGCCCCGGTACAGCAGCCGCGCGACGACCCGCACGGGCCGCCGAGCGGCACCCGATCGTTAACGGAGTTAGAACGGATATGGTTAACGGCAGGTTGATCGCGGCCGCGCCGTGCTCATCACCGCGCGGCGATCACACCCAGCCTTTCAGCTCGCGCATGGCGAGCCGCCTGATCAACAGCATGCCGGCCTCGCTGTCGTTGAGGCACGGTATGGCGGCGAAATTCTGCCCGCCGTGGCGCTTGAACACGCGCGCGTTCTCGACCGCGATCTCCTCCAGCGTCTCCAGGCAATCGGCGGCAAAGCCCGGCGTGATCACGACGAGGTTCTTCACGCCCTTCTTGGCGAGCGCCTTCACGGTCTTGATCGTGTAGGGCTTGAGCCATTCCCCGCGGCCGAAGCGCGATTGGAACGTCAGCATCAGCTTCCCTTCATCGAAGCCGAGCCGCTCGCGCAACAGCTCCGTGGTGCGCACGCATTGGCTGTCGTAGGGATCGCCCTTGAGCACGTACTCCTTGGGCATGCCGTGATAGGAGGCAAGGATCACCTCGGGCGCGAATGGCAACGCCTTGAGCCCGGCCTCAAGCGAGGACGCCAGCGCCTCGATGTAATACGGATCGTCATAATAAGCGGGCAGCACGCGCAGCGCCGGCTGCCGGCGCAGCCGCATCAGCAAGCGGAACACCTCGTCGCACACCGTCGCGGTCGTCGCCGCCGCATATTGCGGATAGAGCGGCATGATCAGAATGCGCTCGCAGCCGCGCGCCAGCAGCGCCTCGAGCCGCGAGGCGATCGAAGGAGTGGCGTAGCGCATCGCCCAGTCGACGACGACGTGCTTGCCGAGCGGTTCGAGAATGCCGGCGAGCTTTTCCGCCTGCGCACGCGTGATGGTCTTGAACGGCGATTCGTCCTTCTCCCGGTTCCAGATTTTTTTGTAGTCGCGTGCGCGGCGCCGCGACCGCAACGGCAGGATGATGCCGTTGAGCACCATTCTCCAAAGCAGGGTGTCCTTCTCGATCACGCGCGGATCGCTGAGGAACTCTCGCAGATAGCGGCGAAGAGCAGGCGGATTGGCGGCGTCCGGCGTGCCGAGATTGACGAGGAGCACGCCGATTTTGGCGGCGGCCGGCGCCGCTTCGCCCGTCAGCGCTGCATCTGCCGCCGGCTTGTCCACGGGCGCACCTTCGGCGATGGCGGGAGCCGTTACTATCGGCACGTTCTCCGCCGCGGCTGTCGCGGCGTTTTCCGCTCCGCGGCTCACGGCAGGCGGAGCCGGCGGCTCCCCGATCGGCTCACTCGCGTTGCCCGGCGTGGACGGCGTGTCGGTCATTGTCTGAATATACGCGATTGCGGGTCGTATTGCATGCATGCAAATGCTGCGGCCATGCGCCGATCGCAAGGGAACAGGAGACGGTGGCAAATCGACGGCCAGTCTCAATATGGCCCCATTCGCTGCATTGAGATGGGCGCGACACGTCGCCTTTTCAGTCAAAAGGAACAACCATGGTTCGCAGTTTTTGCCTCGTGATTTCCCTGCTCGCGGTCTCAAGCGTCGCCTGGGCCGACAACAATCAGTTCCGGCCGCACGGCACGGCCGAGGAAAGAGCCTGCCGAGGCGACGCGCATCGTTTCTGCAGGGACGAGATTCCGGACCAATTTCGCGTGGCGTCTTGCCTGCAGATCCATCGCGACCATATCAGTCGTGCCTGCCGTTCGGTGCTGGAAGGTCACGGCATGTGAGCCTGGCCAAGCCGCGGCGGCCGTTCAAGAACAGGTACTGATCGAAATCCGCCACGACCGGGTGCGGGTCGGCGTTGCTGAGCCATGCCCGGGCGGGTTCGCGGCTTGCCGCCGAGATGTTATGATCCACGTCGTGGAGACAGCCGAGAGAATCCGATGGCTGAGCCCAAGCTGCATCGCATGAGCGAAGACGAGTTCTTCGCCTGGCAGGAAAAGCAGGATCGCCTTTACGAACTCGTCAACGGCCTTCCGGTCCTGCCGCTGAAGATGATGACCGGCGCTTCGCAGGCGCATGATCGCGCGGTGGTGAACATTATTCGCTCGCTCGGCAATCAGCTCCGTGGCGGGCCGTGCCGGCCGACGACCGATGATCTCGCCGTGCGTATTCCCGCCGGCAACGTTCGCCGTCCCGACGTGACCGTCGAGTGCGGTCAGGCCGGGAGGCGCGACATGGCCGTGCGCGACCCGCGCGTCGTCATCGAGGTGCTCTCGCCGAGCACGATGAGCTTCGATCGATTCAAGAAGGTTGTCGAGCACCAAACGGTCGGCACGCTTACTCATATCCTTCTGATCGATACGGAAGTGCCGCGCGTCGACGTTCTGTCCCGCTCGGGGACCGAGACGTGGACCAGCACGCGCTACGAAGGCCTCGATGCCAAGGTCGATTTGTCCGCGATCAATGCCTCGCTCGACCTCGCCGAGGTTTTCGAAGGAATAGAGTTTGGCGAAGCTTCAAGAGCATGATCCGGACAAGCCTGCCCCGGACGTGATCCGGAGTGGAAACCGGTCTTCCGAAAAGATCGTACGCCAAGAAGCTGGAGCACGACCCGATTCAATGTGATCGGATTGCGCTCCAGCCTTATTCCGCCGCTTTGAGCAGCGGCGGCGCGCCGGAGCGGAATTGCTCGAGCAAAGCCGCTTCGTCGGCCTTGGCGGCGGCGAGATGGCGTTGCTTGACGTGGCCGAAACCGCGAATTTTTTCCGGGATCGCGGCGAGGCCGACGGCGAGATGGTGATTGTCGGGCGCAAGCTTCCCCAACACCATATCGAGCATCGACTCGTAATCCTCGATCAGCTTGCGCTCAGTACGGCGCTCCAGCGAGCGGCCGAACGGATCGAACGGCGTGCCGCGCAGGAATTTGAGCTTCGCCAGCAGCCGCAAGGCCGGCATGAGCCAGGGGCCGAAGCTCATCTTGCGCGGCAGGCCGGTCGTCCGGTCGCGCCGCGCGATGAGCGGCGGCGCGAGATGAAACTCGAAGCGCAGATTCTCACCGTCGAACTCGGCCGCGACCTGCCTGCGGAACGAGCCGTCGGTATAGAGCCGCGCCACTTCGTATTCGTCCTTGTAGGCCATCAGCTTGAACAAATACCGCGCCACCGCCTCGGCAAGCCCGCACTTGCCCGGCGCGCGCGCGGCCTCGGCCGCCTTCGCCTTGTCGACCCAGGCGCGGTAGCGCGCCGCATAGGCGGCGTCCTGATAAGCGGCAAGGAATTCCGCCCGCCGCTCGACCGTCTCGTCGAAGGATTGGGATAGCCGCCGCGCATCGCTGGTCACTGCGGCAGCGGGTTGTGCCAGGGCCTCGACTCGATCGCGGTCGATCGCGGCGCGGCGGCCCCAGTGAAAGGCGGCCCGGTTCATGGCCACGGCCTCGCCGTTGAGCTCGATCGCCCGCTCGATCGCCGCGGCCGAGAGCGGAATCGCGCCGAGTTGATAGGCATAGCCGACGAGGACCATGTTGGCGCCGATCGCCTGGCCGAACAAAGCGGTCGCCACGCGCGTGGCGTCGATGAAATGCGTCTTGTCGCGGCCGGCATCGGCCAGAATGGTCCGCTTGAGCCGCTCGCCGGGCAGCGAAAAATCGGCGTTGCGGGTGAATTCGCCGGGCAGGAATTCCGCCGTGTTGACCACCATCTCGGTGGTGCCGAGCTTGACCGCGGCGAGTATCTTGCGCGTACCCGCAACCACGATGTCGCCGCCGAGCACGAGGTCGGCGCGCCCGGCCGCCACGCGGATCGCATGAATGGCCTGCGGATTCTCGGCGATGCGTATGTAGCTGAACACGGCGCCGCCCTTTTGCGCGAGGCCGGCCATGTCGAGCACGCCGATGCCCTTGCCTTCGAGATGCGCGGCCATGCCCAATATGCCGCCGATGGTGACGACGCCGGTGCCGCCGACGCCGGTGACGATGATGTTGTAGGTCTGCGCGATGGCCGGCAGCGTCGGATCTGGCAGCGCCGGCAACTCGTGATCGGCGGCGACGCCGACGCCCCGCTTCAGCTTGGCGCCGTGCACGGTGACGAACGAGGGACAGAATCCCTTGATGCAGGAAAAGTCCTTGTTGCAGCTCGACTGATCGATGGTGCGCTTGCGGCCCCATTCGGTCTCCAGCGGCTGCACCGAGACGCAGTTCGACTGCACGCCGCAATCGCCGCAACCCTCGCATACCAGCTCGTTGATGATGACGCGCTTGTCGGGATCGGGGTAGGTGCGGCGCTTGCGGCGGCGGCGCTTCTCCGCCGCGCAGGTCTGGTCGTAGATCAGAACGGTGACGCCGGCAATTCCGGCAAGCTCCTTCTGCACCGCGATCAAATCATCGCGGTGGTGGATGGTGAGGCCGGCCGGCCATTGCGTGCCGGGCGGATATTTGTCCGGTTCGTCGGTCACGATGACGACGCGCTTGGCGCCCTCGGCGGCGACCTGACGCGCGACTTGCGGCACGGTAAGCCCGCCGTCATTGGCCTGACCGCCGGTCATGGCCACGGCGTCGTTGAACAAGATCTTATAGGTGATGTTGGTGTTCGAGGCGATCGCGGCGCGGATCGCCATATAGCCGGAATGGTTATAGGTGCCGTCGCCCAAATTCTGAAAAACGTGAGGGCGCGTGGAGAACGGCGCCTCGCCGATCCAGTTGGCGCCCTCGCCGCCCATTTGCGTGTAACCGAGCGTGGAGCGGTCCATCCACTGCGCCATGAAATGACAACCGATGCCGGCATAGGCGCGCATGCCTTCCGGCACCACGGTCGAGGTGTTGTGTGGGCAGCCGGAGCAGAAATAGGGAATGCGTTGCGCGATGTCGCGCGTCTCCGCGGCGACGCGCTGGAACTCCTTCAAGCGCGCCACGCGTCGCGCGATGTCGTCGTTGCGATGATATTTCAACAGCCGATCGCCGATGCAGATCGCGACCTCGTTGGGATCGAGCGCGCCCTTGACCGGGAACAGCCAATTGCCCTGCTCGTCCTTCTTGCCGATGCAGATCGGCTGGTTCGCCGTGCCGTAAAGCTCCTCGCGCACCTGCACCTCGATGAGCGAGCGCTTCTCCTCGACGACGATGACGCGATCGAGCCCGGCGGCGAACTCCTTGAGCTCGCGCTGGCTCAGCGGCCACGGGCAGGCCACCTTGTAGAGGCGAATGCCGAGTTCGTTGCACTTGACCTCGTCGATGCCGAGCTCGTCGAACGCCTGGCGGACGTCGAGGTAGCTCTTGCCGGTGGTGATGATGCCGATCTTCGGATCGCGGCCGCCGGAGGTGATGGTGCGGTTGAGCTTGTTGGCGCGCACGAAGGCGAGCATGGCGTCGCGCTTGAAGTCGTGCAGCCGCGCTTCCTGCGCCAGGATCGGATCGCCGAGGCGGATATTGAGGCCGCCGTCCGGCATGGGGAAATCGCTCGGAATGACGATGGCGACGCGATCGAGGCTGCCGTCGATCGCCGCCGTCGATTCGATCGTTTCATGCATGGTCTTGAGCGCAACCCAGGCGCCGGTAAAGCGCGACATCGCCCAGCCATAGAGGCCGTAATCGAGGACTTCCTGCACGCCGGCCGGGTTCAGGACCGGGATCATGACGTCGATGAAGTGGTATTCGGACTGGTGCGCGGTGGTTGAGGATTCGGCCGTATGGTCGTCGCCCATGAGCGCCAGGACGCCGCCGTGTTTCGAGGTGCCGGCGAGGTTGGCGTGGCGGAAGACGTCGCCGGTGCGATCGACGCCCGGCCCTTTGCCGTACCACATGGCGAAGACGCCGTCGTATCTGCCCTCTCCGCGCAGTTCCGCCTGTTGCGAGCCCCAGACCGCGGTCGCGGCGAGATCCTCGTTGATCGCGCCCTGGAAGCGAATGTCGCCGTTGTCGAGAAACGGCTTGGCGCGGAGAAATTGGCTGTCGAGGCCGCCCAGAGGCGAGCCGCGATAGCCGGTGACGAAGCCTGCGGTATTGAGGCCGTTGCGGCGGTCCAACTCCTTCTGCATCAAGCAGAGCCGCACCAGCGCCTGGAACCCGGTGACAAAGACCCGGCCGTGGCCGAGGTCGTATTTGTCGTCGAGCTTGACATCGCGCAGCGCCATCAGGCGGGCCTCCTCGCGTGTGTGGATTGGAAGTTCCGAAAGTCCAGCCGTCGGTTTCTACCGGAACTGCAAATCCGAAAACCACACCGGCATCATATATTTGCTCATGTTCCTCAGTCCCAACTCCATCCCCGAGCGCAGGGATTTGCGCATCGGAACGGGACGCGCCGCAACTCAGTTTGCTCTCACCGACTCGATATTGCCAGAGGGCTCGGGAATACGATCCCATATAGGGTGAGACGCCGGCGCGGCAATGCGACCGATTTGAACCGCCGCGTGCGTGACCAAAGCTGCCGCGGCGCAAACCTGCCGCGACCCAAAGCCGGATCTTTGTGACATTTTGCAGGAGCGCGACCGCAGCGGCATGGATAATCGTCTGCTAATGCGCTGCAGCAGATTTTCGTTAATTTTACAGTCGCGGCATAAGCGATAAAGCACCCGTATTTAACTCGGTGGATAGACCTTTGCGCCATACTCGCTGATGCGATTTCAAGCCGCGCGAGCGCTGACGGTACAACTAATGATTCCCGCGTTCCTGACCCGCCGACTCGTTCGCGGCCACGAAGCGCTGCCGCCGGAAATCTATCTTCCGCTGGTCGATTCGCTGTACCAGGACAACCGGACTTTGCTGTCGGGAACCATTTGCGTCGCCGTCGCTATTTTTACCACATATTGGAAGACCGGGCAGATCCTTCTTCTCTACTGCGCAGTGGCGATTGTTATTGTCGCCTGTGCCCGCGGAGTGCTGATGCGCGCATATGCCCGGGCGCGCGCCACCGTCGCGACCCCGGAAGTCGCCAGGCGATGGGAGCTTCGCTACGTCGTCGGCGCGGCCGCCTCTTTGGCTCTGCTCGGAATCTGGTGCTACGTCGCCTTCGTCTGCACGTCCGATGCGTATGCCCATCTGGTCAGCTTTTCGATGACGATCGTCTATGCCGGGGGCATTTTCGGGCGAAACTATGGAAATCCCCGCTTTGTGGTGGTGCAAATCCTGTGCGCGTGGGCGCCGATGACGGCGGCGCTGTTGATTTACGGCAATGTGTATCATTGGATTTTTGCTTTCTTTCTCGCCCCATTTTTTCTCGGCATAAAATACATAGCGGAAAGACTGCGCCGCACCCTGCTCGACGCAGTGGTCGCCTCGCGCGACATGTCGTTGCTGGCGAAGCGCTTTGATACCGCGCTCAACAACATGCCGCACGGTTTGTGCATGTTCGACGCCAAACGCCGCATCGTCGTCGCCAACCAAAAATTGAATCTTCTGATGGGATTGCCGGCGGATTTCGAGCTGAAGGGCTTGAGTTTGCCGGCTTTCGCCGAACGAATTGTCGAGGCGGGACTGATGTCCCATCTCAACGCCCGGAGCCTGATCGACAGCCTGGATATCCGCCTTTCGGGCAGCGAGGACGCCGCTTTCGCCATGGACATGCAGGACGGGCGGACGTTCGAGTTCACCGTGCAGCCCATGGAAAACGGCGGCATGGTGGTTCTGGTCGAGGATATCACCGAGCGCAAGATTGCCGAGGCCAAGATCAACCAATTGGCGCGATTCGACGCGCTGACCGGCCTCCCCAATCGCACGGTTTTGCGCGATCGGATGGAGCGAGCCCTTGGCGATTGCCGGTCCGACCACATGTGTGCCGTTCACTTCGTCGATCTGGACCAATTCAAGCAGGTCAATGACACCTTGGGGCACACGAGGGGCGACATGCTTTTGGCGGTCGTCGCCGAGCGGCTGCGAAACGGGGTCCGCGACGCCGACGTCATCGCCCGCTTCGGCGGTGACGAGTTTGTCATTTTGCAGGCCCCGATCACGTCGCTCGATCAGGCCGAGGCTCTCGCCACGCACGTTCTCGACGCGCTCGGCGGCACTTACGATCTGGAAGGACACAAAGTCGTTGTGACCGGCAGCATAGGGATCGCGCTCGCCACCAGCCCGATCGACCCGGACCAGTTCCTGCGCAACGCCGACATGGCTCTCTATCAAGCAAAAGCCGACGGTCGCGGCCGCTGGCATTGGTTCGAGGCAAAAATGGCGGCCAACGCCCAAGCCCGCAGGAATCTCGAACTTGATTTGCGCCAGGCGGTCGAAGCCGAGGGATTCGAACTTTACTATCAACCGCTCTTTAATCTGAAAACCAGGCGAATCATGGCCTGCGAAGCACTGCTGCGATGGCCTCACAACGAACGTGGAATGGTCTCCCCGGCGGAGTTCATTCCGGTTGCCGAAGAAATGGGATTGATCATCGAAATCGGCAATCAGGTGCTGTACAAGGCCTGCTTGGAGTGCCGCCGATGGCCCGGCGATACCGCCGTGGCGGTCAATCTGTCGTCGATTCAGTTCGAGCGCTCCAATGTTCCCGCGCTGGTGCGCGAGACGCTCGCCGCCGCGAATCTTCCGGCCCATAGGCTGGAGATCGAAATCACCGAATCAACCTTGTTGCAGGACACGAAGCGAACCCGCGCCGATCTGCATCAACTCGCCGAGTTGGGAGTCAAAATCTCCCTGGACGATTTCGGCACCGCTTATTCGAGCCTGAGCTATTTGCACAGCTTTCCGCTGCACAAGGTGAAGATCGACCAGTCCTTCCTGCAGGGTCTCGGCGACGACGAGCGCCGGGTGACCTTGCTGCGCGGCATGACGCGGCTCTCCGCGCAACTGGGGCTGCGCGTCGTCGTCGAGGGTGTCGAGACCGACGAGCAGCTCGAATTGCTCGCCGCCGAGGATAGCATCGATGAGGTTCAAGGCTACTTGCTCTGTCGGCCGATGCCGGCATCCGACCTGCGCAAGCTGCTTTACGCCTCCTATGTGGCCCCTGCGCCGGCGTCCTTGCGGCCGAGCCAAACCCGGAAACATGTGGCGTGAGGCTGAAGCGGCGCCGGTGCCCTGTCTTGCCTTTGATATCCAGCGCACGTCGAATTAACCCTAACATACCGTTACAGTTGTGCCGACGTTAACAAACTGTTAACCTCTTCACCGCTGGCGCCTGCGGGCGCCAACGGGAAGTAGAGTATGGGTACGGTAGCGGTATTTGCCGACCAATCTCGTTCGGCTTTCTCGGACGCGGCCTCAGGAAGCAGTTTTTCCGATAGCGTCGCGCATCTTCTCGACCGGATCGATTGCCGGCTTGCGGAATCCGACGAGCAACTCGACGCGATCTTTCGTCTCCGCTATCAAGCCTATATCCGCGACGGAGGAATTTCGGCAAATCCTTCCGGAGCGTTTTCCGACCCTTATGATGAAATCGGCAAGGTCTATCTGTTCGGGCTGTATATTGACGATGAGCTCGCCAGCTCGATTCGCATTCACGTGATTGCGAAGGGACATCCTGATTGTCCCTCGCTCGAAGCATTCCCCGATATTTTGCAACCCGGGCTCGACGCCGGCAACGTCATGATCGATTCAACCCGCTTCGTCACCGACGAGAGGCTTGCTCGGATTCATCGCGCCTTGCCGTACGCCACCCTCCGGCTGAGCGGGATGGCGGCCCGCTACTTCAACGCCGATTATATTCTCGCGGCCGTCAGGGCCGAGCATCAGGCGTTTTATCGCCGGGTTTTCCGCTATCGCCTGGTTTGCGAGCCGCGGCCTTACCCGCTGCTGGCAAAGCCGATCTGTCTGATGATGGCCCATTACCCCCGGTTCATGGAGGAAGTCCACCGGCGGTATCCGTTTTTCCGCTCGACGTTCATCGAGCGGCGGATGCTGTTCGAGCAGCACGGCTTCCGCGCCCCTTCCATCGGCGAGACGGCATTGCCCCAGGAATGCGCTTCGCCCGTTGCCGAACTCGGCGGACGAAGCTCGAACTGGCGATGAAGCCGATGATCGCCGATCAGCCCCCGACTTATCCGCCTCTCTGCCAACGGCGAAAGCTCAACGTCCGGGCCTTATCGGTCGAGCAGATATAGGCGAGTGATTGCGGGCAGGAGGGGAGCAATGCCGCCATTTCTCGGCAAGCACGCTATCGTGGTCGGCGCGGGAATGGCCGGCTTGGCCGCCGCCGGCGCATTGGTCGATTATTTCGAACGCGTGACCGTGCTCGATCGCGACGGACTGCCGAGTGACGCCGCGCCCCGCGCCGGCACGCCGCAGGCGCGGCACGTGCACGTGCTCTTGGCCGGCGGCCAACGCGCATTCGAATCGCTGTTCCCGGGATTCACCGCGGAGCTGGTGAAGGCCGGTGCGGTCCCCATGCGCATGGCCCTGGACGTGCGTTCCGAAATGGCGGGCTATGACCCCTTCCCCCAGCGCGACCTCGGTTGGGACAACTATTCCATGTCGAGGCCGCTCGCCGAATATGTCGTGCGCAAAGAGCTGGCAAAACGCGCGAACGTCGAGCTGAGGGAGAATAGCCACGTCAATGCGATTGTCGCGGCGGGCACGAACGGCACCGCCGTCGGCGCCATCCGACTGGCCGGCCGCCATGGCGGTGAAGACGAGATTCTGTCGGCGGATTTGATCGTCGATGCCTCCGGTCGCGGCGCATTGACGCTTGCGACGCTCCAATCAATGGCCGGCCCGGCTCCGGCGGAGACGAGGATCGGCGTTGACTTCGCCTACTCGACCGCCATTTTCTCCATCCCCGACGACGCGCCCGGCGATTGGAAGGGCGTTTTCACCTTCCCAAATCCCCCGGCGAGCGGTCGCGGCGCATTGCTGATGCCAATTGAGGGCGAGCGCTGGATTTTGAGTCTCGGTGGCGCACACGGCGACGTCCCGCCCGGCGATTTGGACGGCTTACGCGCTTTCGCCGGCGAGCTGCGAACGGCGACGATCGCTCGCGCAATCAAAGGCGCGAAGCCCGCGACCGAGGTTGCCCGCTTCGTCTTTCGCGAAAGCGTTCGGCGCCATTTCGAGCGGATGGCGTCCTTCCCGCGCGGGCTTATTCCGTTGGGCGACGCCGTCTGCCGATTTAATCCGATCTACGGACAAGGCATGAGCGTCGCCGCGCAGGAAGCATGCATCCTCCGCGACATCCTGGCGACGCGCGCGGCAGCGCCGGACCCCTTCGAGGGGCTGCCGCAAGCGTTCTTTGCCGCGATCCAGGAGGTGATCGATACGCCCTGGGCTACCGCGGCCGTCGCCGACTTCGCCTATCCACAAACGCGCGGGGAGCGCCCGCCCGATATCGAGAACACGCTCAAACTCGCTGTTGCGCTGAATGACCTCGCCGCCCGCGACGCGGACATTCACAAGCTGACCGTCGAGGTGCGCCAACTGCTCAAACCGCGCAGCGCCTATCGCGATCCGGCTTTTGTCGCGCGGGTGCAGACCTTGATGGCACAGGCGCAAATGGCGACGACTGCGCCGCGGCCGATGCACGGCCACGGGTGAAAATCCGCCGCGTCGCCGCCGGCAGGCGCGGGCGTTGAGCCCCGCCGTTGAAGGTCCGCCACTCGATAAAATTCGACGCATTGTTTTCCGGCATTGTTTGCTCGCATCGGGGTATAGAGGCTGCCGCCATCGGTATGTCTCCATACCGACGCCGTTACAGTTATCAGATCGATAACATGAGCGGACTTAAACCACGCGCGATATCGACGCCGCACGCACTCGCGTGTCCGAGGTGCGATGCGCCGTTGACGTTCTGGAGAAGCCGCACGCCCCGGATCGACAGTTGCGGATTCGAAAGCTGCAGCCTCGAATGCAGGGAATGCGGCGGCCGGCTTGCCGGCATCATCGACCCTGCCGACGAAACATTGCTGCTCGCGGAAGTCACCGGCTGAACGGATCGCGCTCACGCCTTGGCGCTGGGGCGCGCCGAGACCTGGGCATGCCAGCGGCGCAAATGGCTGCATTCCTCGGGAATCGGCAGCTTGGCGCGGCCCGCGAAATCGACCGTCACCAACGTCGTGATGTCGGCAATCGTGTAGCGCGCCCCGGCGACAAACTCGCTGTGCGCCAAGCGCGCATCCATCTGCTCGTGGAAGTGCCCGACGCGAAGGCGGCCGCGCTCGGCCAGCGCCGGGATTTGCGCGTAGTCATGCGGCCCGGGCAGCGCCCGATTTTTGAGGCCCGGCGTCGAATTGCGGAATGCCTCCATCACCGCGTAAAAACCGTTGCGCTCGGCGAGGCGCTGCCATGTGGCGACGACCGCCTTCTCCTCGGCGCCTTCCCCCATGAGCGGCGGCTGCGGATGCATCGCCTCGAAGTAGACGCAAATGCCGATCGCATCGACGATACGCGTGCCGTTATCGAGCTCGAGCGCGGGCACGGTAGCGTCGGGATTAATGGCGCGGAACTGGGTGCTGAACTGCTCGCCATTGCGTAAATCGACCTGCACGGTTGGCACGCCAATGCCTTTCTCGGCCAGAAAAATGCGGACTCGCCGCGGGCTCGGGGCGGTGGCGCAATCATAGAACTTCATGGCGCATGTCCTCGTGATCGGCTTTGCCGATCCTTATCTTCGCATCGTGATATTTTTGCTAGTAGAATTTTCTGGAGCGGCGTCGAAAGACAGCACATTTCTACTCGATTAACATGCGCGCGCGCATGTCGCATTCTTCGATGCGCGGCCGCATGCGTGAAGTTGGCGGCGGCCTTTTGTTGCAGCGCAGATTGACCTATTGTTCGGCTTATCGCGACACATACATCGCCCTTGTCCGCATTCTTCATTCTTCGCGAGGCAGATCATGGCCAATTTCACTCCGGTCTCCGCGGCGATCGGCGGCGCGCTGATCGGGCTCTCCGCCGTACTACTGATGTTGTTCGACGGTCGCATCGCCGGCGTGACCGGAATCTTTGCCGGCCTCATCGATCCGCTTGCAACCGATCGCGCCTGGCGCGCGACTTTTATAGTCGGACTCATCGCCGCGCCGCTCTCCGCCGCGCTCCTCGGCTACGCGATTCCGATCCCGCATCTGCCGACGAGCCTGGTCACCATCGCCGTCGCCGGCCTCCTGGTCGGCTTCGGCACCAGGCTCAGCAACGGGTGCACCTCCGGGCACGGCATTTGCGGCATTGCGCGGTTGTCGCCGCGCTCGATTATCGCGACCGGCATCTTCATGCTCGCGGCGGTCATTGTCGTCGCCGTGACGCGGCACCTCGTCGGAGGCTGAACCATGCGCGCACTCGCCAGTCTCCTTTGCGGTTTCATCTTCGGCTGGGGACTGTTCATCTCCGGCATGATCCGGCCGGATAAGGTTTTGGGCTTCCTCGACGTCTTCGCCATACCGAGCGGCAATTGGGATCCGAGTCTGGCGGTGGTGATGGCCGCCGCGCTCGCCGTGACCGGTATCGGCTACGCGCTGGCGCGGCGGCGCACGCCGCTGTTCGAAGCGCAGAACCAGTGGCCGACGCAGACGGCGATCGACGCGCCGCTCATCGCCGGCTCGGCTCTGTTCGGCGCCGGCTGGGGCTTGGTCGGACTCTGTCCGGGACCGGCGATCGAGAACCTGGCGACGCTCTCCGCGCCGGTGATCCTCTTCGTCGTCGCCATGGCGGCCGGCATGGCCGTGCATGATCTCTGGCAGGCGCGCGGCGCCGCGCCCGCCGCCAAACGCAGTCTCGCCCAGGCGGGCGCCGCCGACGGATAATCAGGCGCGCAGCGCCACCAACTGGCCGCCGTCGGCGACGATGGTCGCGCCGGTTATGTAGCGTCCGGCGTCAGAGGCAAGGAGCAGCAGCGGTCCGTCGAGATCGCGCTCCTCGCCGAAGCGGCCCATCGGGATTTCGCGTTTCATCGCCGCGGCTCGCTCGCCCGAAAGATAATCGCGATTGATATCGGTGACGATCCAACCCGGAGCGATGGCGTTGACGCGGATGCCCTTGAAGGCAAGCTCGAGCGCGAGCGCCTTGGTCAGTTGGACCACACCGGCCTTGGCTGTGGCGTAGGCGATGACGCCCTTGTCGACCCCGAAGCCGAGCACCGAGGCGATGTTGACGACGGCGCCGCCTTTGCCAGCCGCGAGCATGCGGCACGCCGCTTCCTGCGCCCAGTAGAACACGGCGTCGAGATTGGTCGCGAGCACGCGCCGCCAGTCCTCCTCCGCAAGCTCGACGGCGCGGCCGGAATGCACCACGCCGGCGTTGTTGACGAGGATGGTCACGGTGCCGAAGGCATTCTCGGCGGCATCGAACGCGAGCTGCATCGCCTTGCGGTCGCGAACGTCGGCGGCGACGGCGACGGCGCGGCCGCCCGCGCTCTCGATCCGCGTCTTCACGGCGGCGAGGCGATCGGCCCGCCGCGCCACCAGTGCCACCGCCGCGCCGTTCTCCGCCAGGCATTCCGCGAAACGCACGCCGAGCCCGCTCGACGCGCCGGTCACCAGCGCCACCTTGCCGGCGAGGTCGAAAATCTGTGCCGCGGTCATGAGGTCTCCCTGCAAATGCTTTTGTTCGCTCCCCGACGGGCCAACGGGCATCGCCGTCCGACACACCACGGGATTGCGTCCGGCTGGAGCATTATCATGTCGTATACTATCTCTGTTATTGTCGTCGCGCGATGAAACGATGGCCCGCTCCACCTATTATGCTTGGTGGAATCGATGCCATTCATCGCCCGGCGAACATGCCGGCGACATATCGAGCCGACGGAGACCGCAATGGCCGCTACGCGGACGGAGACCGACAGTCTCGGCTTGGTTGAAGTGCCCGCGGACAAGCTGTGGGGCGCGCAAACCCAGCGCGCGATCGAGCATTTCAGCATCGGCACCGATCTGATCCCCCGCGAAATGATCGGCGCTTACGCGATCTTGAAGAAAGCCGCCGCCGTCGCCAACCATCGCGGCAAGCGGCTCGACGATCGGCGCTATCAATTGATCGTTCGCGCCTGCGACGAAATCCTCGCCGGGGAGCACCACGACATGTTCCCCCTGCATGTCTGGATGACCGGCAGTGGCACCCAGTTCAACATGAACGTCAACGAAGTGATCTCCAACCGCTGCTGCCAGCTCGCCGGCACGCCGCTCGGCAGCAAGGCGCCGGTTCATCCCAACGATCACGTCAACATGTCGCAATCGTCGAACGACACTTTTCCGTCGGCGATGTACATCGCCGCGGCCGTCAACGTGAAGCAGCGCCTTGTTCCCGCGGTGGCGGCGTTGCGCGACGCGATCAGCGCCAAAGCCCGAGCCTGGAGCGACATCGTCAAGATCGGGCGCACCCACATGCAGGACGCGACGCCGCTGACATTGGGCCAGGAATGGTCCGGCTATGCCGGAATGCTGACCGACGATCTCGATTGGATCGAAGCCGCCCTGCAAGGCGTGTACCGCTTGGCGTTGGGCGGCACGGCCGTGGGCACGGGAATCAACGCCGCACCGGGCTTTGCCGAAGCGGCGGCCGCCGAGATCGCGCGCCTCACCGGCCTGCCCTTCGTCACCGCGCCCAACAAATTCGCCGTGCAGGGCGCGCACGATGCGCTCGTCCAGCTCTCCGGCACGCTGCGCACGCTCGCGGTGTCGCTGTACAAGATCGCCAACGACATTCGCCTGATGTCGTGCGGGCCGCGCGCGGGCTTTGCCGAGCTGCAAATTCCGGAGAACGAGCCGGGCTCCTCGATCATGCCGGGCAAGGTCAATCCGACCCAGTGCGAAGCGCTCACCATGATCGCGGTGCAGGTGATGGCCAACGACGTCGCCGTCGGCTTCGGCGGCGCCGGCGGCCACCTCGAAATGAACGTCTACAAGCCGCTGATGATCCACAACATCGCCCATTCCATCGCCATCATCAGCGACGGCTGCGTCAATTTCAGAAAATTCCTGGTCGAGGGCGCCAAGCCCAATCTGAAGAAGATCAACGAATACGTCGAACGTTCGCTGATGCTGGTGACCGCGCTGACGCCGGTCATCGGCTATGACAAGGCGGCGAAAATCGCCCACCATGCCATGAAGAACGATCTGACGCTGAAGGAGGCCGCGTTGCAATTGGGCTTCGTCACCGAGGCTGAATTCGATCGCGTCGTCGATCCGAAAAAAATGGTGACGCCCTATTTGCCGACCGAGGAGTTATCCTCCGGTCGGCATTGAGGGTCGGCATTGTGCGAGGCTGAAAATATTCCGCGCGGCGTGACAGTGTCCTTTGGCACGTTATTATAGATGCTCGGGATTATAGATGCTCGGGGCGCTGGTAGGTAAAGAGGTGAGCGATGGCGTATGATCATGCCGATCACGCCGATCATCACGAGCGCGGCTCGGAGCTTTCCGAGATGCAGTTGCGCGTGCGCGCGATCGAGACCGTGCTGGCGGAAAAGGGCTATATCGATCCGGCGGCGCTTGACGCGATAATCGAGGCCTACGAGATCAAGATCGGGCCGCATATCGGCGCGCGCGTCGTCGCCCGAGCCTGGGCCGACCCGGCGTTCAAGCGGGCATTGATCGAGGACGCCACCCGGGCGGTGCGGACGCTTGGCGCGATCAACCGCGTCGGCGATCACCTGATCGCCGTCGAGAACACGCCGAAAGTCCACAACATGATCGTGTGCACGCTGTGCTCCTGCTATCCGTGGGACATCCTCGGCCTGCCGCCGGTCTGGTATAAATCGGCGCCCTATCGCTCGCGCGCGGTCAGCGACCCGCGCGGCGTGCTCGCCGATTTCGGCTTGCAACTGCCCGCCGACACCCAAATCCGCGTCTGGGATTCGACCGCCGAGACGCGCTTCATCGTGCTGCCCATGCGGCCCGCGGGCACCGACGGATGGAGCGAAGACAAGCTTGCGACGCTGGTGACGCGCGATTGCATGATCGGCACCGGCCTGCCGAAGCGGCCTTGAGCAGATTGCGCGATGGACGGCGTCCACGACATGGGCGGCATGCACGGCTTCGGCAAGGTCGAGCCCGAGGAGAACGAGCCGGTGTTCCATGCCGCCTGGGAAGCGCGCTGCCTCGCGCTCAACCGCGCCATGGGTGTGATCGGCGCCTGGACCATCGACGAAGAGCGCGCGGGCGTCGAGGAGCTGCCGCCGGAGGTTTACCTGTCGCGCTCCTATTACGGAAAATGGGCGCTGCGGCTCGAAAACCTCGTCGTCAAGCGCGGTCTCGCCGGCGCCGATGAGATTGCCGCCGGACACGCGCTGCGCCCGGGCAAGCCGCTCGAGCGCAAGTTCGGCGTGGCTGACGTTCCCCGCACACTGACGCGCGGCTCCTTCGGCCGGCCGGCGCCGGCGCCCGCGCGCTTCAAGCCCGGCGACCGGGTGCGCACGAAGAACATCCATCCGCCCACGCACACGCGGCTGCCGCGCTACGCGCGCGGCAAGCGCGGCGTGATCGAGGCGGTGCGCGGCTGTCATGTGTTCCCCGACTCGGTCGCGATCGGGGCGGGCGAGAATCCGCAATGGCTCTATACGGTGCTGTTCGAAGGTCGCGAATTGTGGGGCGAGGGTGCCGACTCCACGCTCAAGGTCTCGATCGAGGCGTTCGAGCCCTATCTGGAGGCGGCAGCCGCCAATCCGGCCGAGCGCAGCGAGAGCCGAAAACCATAATCACCGAAGCCCCCGGATGAGCAAACAGTTCTTTGTATACCCTTAAAGCGGGATGACTTATCTTCGAATCATCGTCCCGCTCTAAGCTTTTGTATTGTCGCGCGTCCGGACGGAAAACCGGTTCCCACTTTTCCTGGACGCGCTTTAGCTGAGGTGTCTGTGGCAATGGATTCCGGCTCTCGCTCGCCTCGCTCGCTCGGCCGGAATGACGATTCGGGCATTCCGCGCACCACCGAAGGTTCAGTGTTCCACGAACCGTGGGAGGCGCAGGCGTTCGCGCTGGCGCTCTCGCTCAACGGGCGCGGCGTATTTTCCTGGAAGGAATGGGCGGCGACGCTCGGCGAGGAAATCAAGAAGGCGCAAGCCGCCGGCGACCCGGATACCGGCGAGACCTATTATCATCACTGGCTCGCCGCGCTCGAACGCCTCATCGCCGCCAAGGGCCTCGCCGACGCGGCGACGCTCGCGCGCACCCGCGAAGCATGGCGGCGCGCATGCGCACGCACCCCGCACGGCACACCGATCGAGTTGCGGGCGGACGACTTCGGCGAATGACCGGAGTGCGCCGGCGTTAATGCATCGCGGCGCTGGCGCGCGGGACGAGCGCGCCCGGGTGGCGGATCACGTCGCCGGCGAGGCGATGCGCGGCGCCCGCCGCCTGCGCCGGATCGCGGCCGTCGAGCCGCGCGGCAAGATAGCCGGCATTGAAGCCGTCGCCGGCCGCCGTGGCGTCGACCGGCACCACCACTTCCGGCACCGGCACGAATTCGACCGCGCCGGCGACGGCGACCAACGCACTGTTGGGGCCGTTCTTGACCACGATTTCGCCGATGCCGAAGGCTTGCAGCCGGGCGACCGTCGTCTCCGGCGATGGGTCGCCCCAGAGCACGGCCTCGTCATCGAAGGTCGGCAGCGCGATATCGACCCGCTTGAGCGTCTCGATGAAGACCGTGCGGGTGCGCGCGAGGTCCCCGTTCCAGCCGCGCGGGCGGAAATTGCCGTCGAAGGCCACTTTGGCGCCCTGCGCCCGCGCGACTTCGAGCACGGCGAGAAGGCGGCCGAGGCCGTTATTTGAAAAAAGCGACAGCGTAATGCCGGTGAAGTAGATGAGCCGCGCCAATATCAAGCCCTCGGCAATGCGCGTCCAGTCCGGGAGCTCGAACAGGTCGCGCACCGGGGCGCCCTCGCGCCAGGACTGAAAGCTCCGTTTCCCGTCCGGTCCATTTTCAATGAGGCACAACCCCGGCAGCCGTCCGGGAACGCGCAGGATGAGATGTTCGGAGACGCCCTCGGCCGCGGCGAGCGCCACGATGCTGTCGGAATAGGGATCGGCGCCGACGGCGGTCGCGAACGCGACATCGACCCCGGCGCGGGCGAGATAAACGGCGGTGTTGAACGTGTCGCCGCCGCAGGATAGCGCGAACCTGCCGTCGGCCCCGCGCGCCAATTCGATCAGCACTTCGCCGACGCAGACGGCGCGGGGCTTTTGCTCCCTCATCATGTCGCTCCCTGCCGCGGCCGAAACCCGCGGGTCAGGAAATAGCCCAACGCGCTCAGCGTGGCGATACAAAAGCTGACCGGCCAATCGGTGTCATAGGCGATGGCGATGCCGACCCAGGCTTCGGCCAGGGCCAGCACGGCCGACAGCAGCATGCCGCTCCACAGCCCGGTCACCAGCCGCTGCGCCGTCGCCGGCGGCCCGACCATGAGGGCAAAGACGAGAAGGATGCCGACGATTTGCGCGCATTCCGACACCGCCAGCGCGACAATGGCCAGGAAGGCGGTGGAGACGAAGCGCAGCGGCACGCCCTTGGCCTCGGCCAGTTCCGGCTGCAGGCTGGCAAAGATGAGCGGCCGCATGATCGCGGCGAGCGCCGCCAGCGTGATCAGGCCGAGCCCGGCGAGCGTGCCGATCGTCGAGCGATCGACCGCGAGCACGTTGCCGAACAAGAGCGCCGTCGCCTGGGTGGCGAAGGCGGTATAGTAGTGCAGAAAAAGAAGCCCAAAGCCCAGCGCCAGCGCGAGCACCACGCCGATGGCGACATCGCGGCCGCTCAGCCGCTCGCCGAGGAGCCCCATGCCGATCCCGGCCGCAACCGTGAAGCCGACGAGTCCCCAGATCGACGCCACGCCGATCAATACCGCGCCGGTCGCGCCGGCAAAGCCGATGTGGGAGAGCGCGTGACCGGCAAAGGTCTGCCCGCGCAGCACCAGGAAGTAGCCCACAAGCCCCGACACGATGGCGGCGACGCCGGCGGCGGCGAAGGCATTGCGCATGAAGTCGTAGTCAAGCATGGCCGTGGCGATGGTGATGATGGTCATGGCCGCCGTGGTCGTGGTCGCCGTGGTCGTGGCCGCCGTGGCCATCGTCGTGCATATGCGGAGAGCGCTCGACGTCGCGCCCGCGCGACAGCACGAAGATGTGCCCATCGGCGCGCACCACCTCGATATCGGCGCCATAGAGCTGCGAGAGGACCGGCGCGGTCACCACCTCCGCCACGGTGCCGAGCGCGACGTGACCATTGCCGAGATAGAGCACGCGATCGAGCGCGCCGATCAGTTGATTGAGCTCGTGCGCGCTGAACAGAACCGTGATGTTGCGCTCGCGGGCGAAGCGGCGGACCAGGTCGATCACCGTCTCCTGATAGCGATAGTCGAGGCTGATCAGCGGCTCGTCGAGCAGCAATAGCTGCGGCTCGCCGATGAGCGCCTGCGCCAGCAGCAGACGTTGGCGTTCACCGCCCGACATGTCGGCCAGCGGACGCGCGGCAAGGTCGTGCGCGCCCACGGTCGCCAGCGTCTTCTCGATCATGGTGCGGTCGGCAAGCGTCAGCGATGGCACGCCCCAGCGCTCGCCGCGCACGGAACTGGCAATGAAGTCGAACCCGCGCACGCGCAAGTCCGGCAACAGCGTGCGCACCTGCGGAACGTAACCGATTTGCGGATCGCCGCGCTGCGGCGCGCGGCCGAAGACGCGCAGACGTCCGGCGCTCGGCGTCAGCAGGCCGAGGATGGTGCGCATCAGCGTGGTCTTGCCGGCGCCGTTCGGTCCGAGCACGCCGATGAACTCGCCGCGTTTGATCGCTAAGCAGGCATCCGCCAACACGCTGCGGCCGCCGATATCGACGGTGACGCGATCGAGTTCGATGACGTTCACGACGACGGCCCGGCGAGCGCGCGCTCGGTCTCGTCGAGCTGGCTCGACATCCAGTCTTGATACGACTGCCCGGGCGGCGCGGTTTCGGTCACGCCGACCACGGGAATATTTGACGCATGCGCAAGCTCGACGAGATGCTGCACCACTTTGTTCGAAGCCTGCTTGTTGTAGAACATGACCCGCACCTTGTGCGTTTTCAGGTCGCGCTCGAATGCGGCGACGTCGCGGGCACTCGGCTCGGTATCGTTCATGATGGCGAGCTGGAAGCGTTCGTTGCGCATCTTCAGTTTCAACGCTGCCGCCATCTCGCCGAATACCGGCTCGCTGGCGGTGACCGCAACGCCGGCGTACTTGCCGGCAATGGCGGCGATTTTTTGCTTCAGCGGCTCGAGCGAGGCGAGGAAGGTTTGCAGCCGCGCGTCATAGTCGCCCTTGTGGGCGGGATCGGCCGCGGCGAGCGCGTCGGCGAGCCGGCTCGCGACCGCCGGCATGGTCGCCGGATCGTACCAAAGATGCGGATTGTCCCCGGCCTTCCTGCCCAAAAGATCGGCGGCCACGATCACGGCGCGCTCGGGCTTGGGCGTCGCCTTGAGCAGCTTTGCCATCCAGGGATCGTAGTCGGCACCGTTGTAGATGACGATTTGCGCCGCGGCGATCGAGCGAATGACGGCGGGGGAAACCTCGAACAGATGCGGATCCTGGTCGGGATTGCTCATGATGCTGGCGACCGAAACCCGCTCGCCGCCGATCTGCCGCGCGACATCGCCATAGAAGTTCTCCGCCGCGACCAGCGCGATCTTGCCGTCGGCGGCGCGCCCGCCGGCACCGGCGGCAAGAGCGGCCAACAACGCCATGGCCGCGCCGATACCTATCTTGCCGATACTTGCTTTCATTGATGGCACCTCCGCATCCAGTCCGGGACAGGCTGGCTCCCGATCTCACTCGTAAAACCGGAACCCCGAGGAGAATGCTACATTATAACATAACATGGCAAGGTTATGACCATGGTCGCCACGTTCAGGGGGTGAAGACGGCATTGCCCGTGCCCGGTTGAGCGCGGTCGCGCACTGCGGAACGTGGTCGCCGGCAACAGCCAGTCCCCGGCGGCAGCCAATTGCGGACGAATTGGCGGTCGAAAAAGCGACGCAATTCGGTCAGATAGGGTGGGGGCTTGTTGGCGACTTCCTTTCCGCAGCTTTCGTCGTCTGGGAATTCGGGCAATGCGCGGCGAGCGCGGGCGCAGCGGCGCGAATCGATGAATTGGTTTCGATCGAGAATTCGATCAGGCGCGCGACTGGCGTTGCTTGCGCTGGCATTTCAGATGGCCGTTTCATTCGGCCATATGCATCGCGACGATCTTGGTTTGCCGCCGCTCGGCGCATCCGGCCACGCCCGAGCCATATCCGTGGCGATGCGGGTGCCGGCGCATCCGGCCAAGCAGACCCATCGTTCCGCGCCGAATGATTACTGCCCGATCTGCGCCAGCATGGCGCTGGTCGCGACTGCGATTCCATCATTGCCGCCGATGCTGGCGGTGCCGGAACCGGTCCACCGCGTCTGGCCGATGGAAACGTCAGCGCGCGGTGTATCGCTGAAAATCGCACTTTCATTTCAAGCCCGAGCGCCACCGCCCGCTTAGCACCATTATGATCTGAGCCGGGCACCGCGCTGCCGCGGATGTCCGCGGCAAATCGCCATAACCGTCACATTCAGGGTCCGGCAATCCGCCTGATTTGAAATCGGGAGCACCGATGAATCCTGCGCGACTCTGGCTTGGCGCACCGCTCGTTCCGGCACGCGGCGCAGCCGTTCGACCATCGTATTTGATCCGGCGTCTGCTCGGTTTGATCGTCTTCGCGTGTGCGCACCTATCAGCGGTGACGACGGCACAGGCGCATCCGCATGTCTGGGTGACAATGAAGACCGATCTCATTTATGCCCCGGACGGCTCGGTGACCGGCGTCCGCCACGACTGGACCTTCGACGACATGTTCTCAGCCTTCGCCACCACCGGAATCCCCGCCAAAACCAAGGGCCAGTTCACGCGCGAGGAGCTGCAGCCGCTCGCCCGGGTCAATGTGGAATCGCTCAAGGAGTATGCCTACTTCACCTACGCCTGGATCGACGGCAAGCGGCAGAAGGATGCATTCAGTGACCCAGTGGACTACTGGCTCACCTACGATCCCAAGGCAACGGTGCTCACGCTGCACTTCACGCTGCCGTTCAAAAAGGCGGTGACGGCAAAAAAGCTTCTTATCGAAATCTACGATCCGGAGTTTTTCATTGACTTCGGCTTTGCCGAAAGCAACCCGGTCCGGCTTGTCGGCGCCCCGGCGCAATGCACGTTCACCACACAGAAGCCCTTTGACGAAAGCTTCCAAACCTTCTTGTCGTCTGAATCCAACGTCGGCATCGGCATGAGCTTCGCCAACCGTATCTCGGTGAAATGTCCATGAGAAATTTTCCTGTGCGGCGCATCCGGCTGGCCGTTCTTGTAGCAACGATTGTCGCCGTAGCCCTCGCGCTCGGCGTCCATGGCGCGTCGGCGCAACACGGCCCATTTGGTGGTCCGCGTCCGATCGCGATCGGCGGCATCGCCGGCTGGGTGCTCGCCAAGCAGGCGATATTCTACCGCACGTTGGCCGGCATGATCCGCCTCGCCAGGAGCAATGGCTCCGCGTTGTGGGAGCTGATGGGGATTTCGTTCGTCTACGGCATTTTTCACGCCGCCGGGCCCGGCCATGGCAAGGCGGTGATCTCGTCCTATCTTGTCGCCAACGAGGAAACGTGGCGCCGCGGCATTACGCTGTCGTTCGCCGCGGCGATAATGCAGTCGCTCACCGCCATATCCATCGTCGGCGTCGCCGCCGTGCTGCTCGGCGCCACCGCCAAGCTGATGGGCGACACGGTGCGCATCATCGAAATCGTCAGTTACAGCCTGATCGTGCTGCTCGGCGCGCGGCTTTTATGGGTCAAGGGCCATGGCTTCCTCGGCGCGCTCAGCGAGTTGCGGGCTGAGACCGCAGGCGGCGCCGGGAGCGAACCGCCCGGTCGTGCATCCTGCGGTCACGCGCATGACGCCAACTCCCCTCATCATGACGAACATGGTCGCGCGCAAAGTCTCGTGCCGTCTCACGACCGCGATTCCGACGGCGCGCACGAGCACGTTCATCACGGCGATCACCATCACGACGAGGAAATGGAGGTATTGCCGTGGGGGCACGCCCACGGTCCCGAGCCGCACGAATTGGCGGGGCCCGGCGGTTGGCGACGCGGCCTGTCGGCGGTCGTCGCGGTCGGCTTGCGACCGTGCTCCGGCGCCATCATAGTGCTGGTGTTCGCGCTGGCGCAGGGTTTGTTCTGGGCCGGCATCGCCTCGACCTTCGTGATGGGTCTCGGGACCGCAATCACCGTCGGCGCCATTGCGACGCTTGCGGTCGGCGCCAGAGCGCTGGCCAACCGCGTTGCGCGCAAGCCGACCGGGTACAGCGGCGTGTTCATGCGCGGCCTCGAATGCGGCGCGGCCGGCTTGGTGTTGGCCTTCGGCGTCCTGCTGCTCACCGGCTATATGGCGAGCGAACGCATGGGCCTGTTTTAGGAGGGCGTCCGGGAAAAGTGGAATCGGCTTTCCGCCGGGACGCGCGATAAAACAAAAGCTTGGAGCGGGACGATTTGCGGATAAATCATCCCGCTTTCGGATTGTCATCAGCGGACCGTAAGTCGAGAGTTTTGGGATTGGCGCGGGATCGCCTATATAGCCGCGCAGGAGGCTCGCGCATGTCGAATGAGGCTTCGTCCGCGAAAGTCCCGGTCACGGTGCTGACCGGCTATCTCGGCGCCGGCAAGACCACCTTGCTCAATCGCATCCTCTCGGAGCCGCACGGCAAGAAGTACGCCGTCATCGTCAACGAGTTCGGCGAGATCGGCATCGACAACGACCTCGTCGTCGGCGCCGACGAGGAAGTGTTCGAGATGAACAACGGCTGCATCTGCTGCACGGTGCGCGGCGACCTGGTGCGCATCCTCGGCGGCCTGATGCGAAGGAAGGGCAAGTTCGACGCCATCATCGTCGAGACGACGGGGCTCGCCGATCCGGCGCCGGTGGCGCAGACCTTCTTCATCGACGACAATGTCGGCCGCAAGACCAAGCTCGACGCCGTGGTCACCGTCGCCGACGCCAAATGGCTCAACGAGCGGCTCAAGGACGCGCCGGAGGCCAAGAACCAGATCGCGTTCGCCGACGTGATCCTGATCAACAAGACCGATCTCGTCTCGCGCGAGGAGCTGGGCGAGATCGAGGCGCGCATCCGCGGCATCAATCCCTACGCCAAAGTGCACAAGACCGAGCGCGCCAAGATTCCACTCGACGAAGTGCTGGGCCGCAACGCCTTCGATCTCGACCGCATTCTCGATCTCGAGCCGGAATTCCTCGAAAACGACGGGCACGATCACGATCATCATCATCACGATCATGGCCATGGCGACGATCATGATCACGGCCCCGGGCGCGCGCACCGCCGCGGCCTCAAGCACTACCATGACGAGGAGATGCGGTCGGTCTCGCTCCGTAGCGACAAGCCGCTCGATCCGGACAAATTCTTTCCCTGGGTGCAGGACCTGGTGCAGAAGGAGGGTCTGAATATCCTGCGCTGCAAAGGCATTCTCTCTTTCAAGGGAGACGATCGGCGCTTTGTGTTCCAGGGCGTGCACATGATCCTTGACGGCGATCATCAGCGGCCGTGGAACGAAGACGAGAAGCGCGACAGCCGCATCGTCTTCATCGGCCGCAACCTGCCGGAGGAAAAAATCCGGCAAGGATTTGAAGGCTGCGTTGCGTGACGCGATAAATTACCTCTCTCCGCTCGCGGGGAGAGGCGGCGATTGATGACCGACAGCCACAGCGATACCCCCTCAGTCATTGGCCGCGCGCACCCGGTCGCGGCGGGCGCGCCGGTCGTCGCCGCGCACGTCCTCGGACACACCGCCGTCTTCGTGCTCGGCGAAGAGGCGCTGTTGTTCGTCGAGCCGAAAGGCCAAGCGCGGCGCATTGTCGTTCATGACGGCGCGATCCTGGCGACGGCCGCGGACGGCTCGCGCATCGTCAGCGGCGGCGACGACGGCAAGGTGGTCGCGACCGACGCCAACGGCGAGACCCGCATCGTCGCGACCGACCGAAAACATCGCTGGATCGATCATGTCGCGATCGCCCCGGACGGAGCGGTCGCCTGGTCGGCCGGAAGGTCGGCTTTCGTTCAGGCGCAGGAGCTGCGCGAATTCGAAGCGCCCTCGACCGTCGGCGGGCTTGCCTTTCTGCCGAAAGGCTCTCGCCTCGCCGTCGCGCACTATAACGGCGCTTCGCTGTGGTTTCCCAATGCCCCGCAGGCGGCACCGGAAAAGCTTGAATGGAAGGGCTCGCATCTTAGCGCCACGATCGGTCCGGACGGCCGATTCCTCGTCACCACCATGCAGGAGCCGATGCTGCACGGCTGGCGGCTTGCCGACCGCCAACACCTACGCATGTCCGGCTACGCCGCGCGCGTCACCTCGCTCGGCTGGACCGCCGGCGGGCGGTTTCTCGCCACGTCCGGCTCGAACCAGATCATCCTGTGGCCTTTCCAAGGGAAGGACGGCCCCATGGGCAAGCAGCCACGCCTGCTCGCGCCCTCCGAGCGCCGCGTCGAGGTCGTCGCCTGCCATCCCAGGCACGAGGTCGTCGCCGCCGGCTACGACGACGGCCTGGTGCTCCTGGTGCGCGTCGAGGACGGCGCCGAGATTTTGGCCAAGAAACCCGGCGCCGCGCCGGTCGCCGCACTCGCCTGGAGCGCGGACGGCAAGGCGCTCGCGTTCGGCACCGAGGGCGGCGAGGCCGGCGTCATCGACCTCGCCTGATGCTCAAATCACGTACTGCCGCAGCGGCGGGTAGCCGTTGAAGCCGACGGAGGAATAGGTCGCCGTATAGGCGCCGGCGGCCTCGATCAAAACCTTGTCGCCGATGGCGAGCGAAACCGGCAGCGGGTATGGAGTCTTCTCGTAGAGCACGTCGACGGAATCGCAGGTCGGGCCGGCGATGATGCACGGCGCGGTGTCGTCGCGGTCCTTGGCGGTGCGAATCGGATAGCGGATCGATTCGTCGATCGTTTCCGCAAGCCCATGGAACTTGCCGATATCGAGATAGACCCAGCGCACCTCGTCCTCGGGCAACCGCTTGGCGATCAAAACCACCTCGGCCTCGATCATGCCGGCATTGCCGACGAGGCCGCGGCCCGGCTCGACGATCGTCTCCGGCACGGCGTTGCCGAAATGCTTGCGCAGCGAACGGAAGATCGCCTTGCCGTAGGATTCGAGCTTGGGCGTCTTGCGCACGTAGCGCGCCGGGAAGCCGCCGCCGAGATTGACCATGGTAAGCGCGATGCCGCGCTCCGCGCAGGCGCGGAACACGGCCGCCGTGGAGGCGAGCGCGCGGTCCCAGGCTTCGATGTTGTGCTGCTGCGAGCCGACGTGAAAAGACACCCCATGCGGCACCAGTCCGCGCCGGTGCGCGAGCTCGAGGATGTCGACGGCATAGGCCGGCTCGCAGCCGAACTTGCGCGACAGCGGCCATTCGGAGCCGGAACCGTCGCAATGGATGCGGCAGATGACGCGGCTGCCCGGCGCGGCACGCGCGACCTTCTCCACCTCGGCCTCGCAATCGACGGCAAACAGCGTGACGCCGAGCGCGAAGGCGGCGGCGATCTCAGCCTCCTTCTTGATGGTGTTGCCGTAGGAGATGCGGTCGGGTGTGGCGCCCGCCGCGAGCACGGCTTGCGTCTCGCTCACCGAGGCGACGTCGAAGCAGCTGCCGAGCCCGGCCAAAAGCTTGAGGATTTCCGGCGCCGGATTGGCCTTGACGGCGTAGAACACCTTGGTGTCGGGCAGCACCTTGGCGAAGGCGAGGTAGTTCTCGCGGACCACGTCGAGGTCGACCACGAGGCAGGGACCGTCATCGGTGCGCTGCTTGAGGAATTCGCGGATGCGTGCGGTCATCGCCACCACTCCCTAATCCGACAGGCGGCGTAGCCGCCCAGGTGAACCTCCTGCGATGCGTGAGGTTCCGCACCATTGCGGAGCCGGTTGCGTCGCCGCGATTGCTGCCTTGGTCCGGATCAGGGAGATCCCCGTTCCGCACTGCTGGCAAAGAAGGACAAGCCCTTTCGGTGTCCCCGGCATTGGCGCCGGCAGTAACCAAAAAAGCCCTTCCGTCGTTGCTTTAAGCCGCGTCGCCCGTGGAGAGCGGGCTATGCCGGTTTTGCCTCCGGTTGCCGGTCGCGAAAGCAAGGAAGCAGCATCTCTTCCTTAGGCGGCTGTCCGGCCTCTTGTCCGGATGCCCACCGACCGACACACGGCCACAGGCACGTGCGAAATTGGGCGAGTCCCGCATAAGCCATTCGGCCGCGCGGTGCAAGCGTTTTGGTCTTAACGAAAGGTAAGCGGCAAAATTTCCGGTAGCGGCAGCGCCGAACGTCTGCGGCGAGCGCGTCACTCCGCCGTCGAGAACGGCTCGACGCGCCGCGCCGCGCGCACGAACTGCACCATGACGACGATGCCGCAGAGCACGAAGAGCCCGTCGAGGACGTGCGCGCCGAGAGCGCCGAGCGCGAACAGGTTGGCGATCGCCCAACTGCCGGCGAACGCGGCGCCGAACACTTCCGCGCTGATCAGGATCGCGGCGCTGACGACGGTCACGACGTTCCGCCAACGGATGCGCCGGGGGCGTTGCGGGAGCGGCTTGTTCATGCGCGGGCAATCTCTCCGAAAGTGACGGCCGATTCAAGGCACTTCGACTTCACTTTCCCCGTTCGGGGCGAACGGCAGCAGCGCGGCTGGGATGGCGCCATGCGGCACATATCGGAGCGAGGGGACATGGGGAACTCACCTTGGGTGTGGCGCGCCGGCTTGACGGTCTATATCAGGCCTGCATCACGCCTGCGCCCGCATGTGGCATGACCCCGAATGACCGATCACAGCCCGTCCGAAAATCCGCTCTTCGTCCCCTGGACGACCCCGGAGGGGGTTCCGCCCTTCGACCGCATCAAGCCCGAGCACTTCCGCCCGGCCTATGCACGCGCGCGCGCCGAGCACGAGGCGGAGATCGCCGCCATTGCCGCTCGATCCGACCCGCCGGACTTCGAGAACACGATCGCGGCGCTGGAGTCGAGCGGGCGGGCGTTGGCGCGCATCGATAACGTCTTCCACCTCCTCGCCGGCGCCGACAGCAACGACGCCTTGCTCGAGATCGAGCGCGAGGTCGCGCCGCAGATCGCGCGCCACTGGAACAAGATCCACACCAACGAGGCGCTGTTCCGCCGCATCGATCGGCTCATGCGGCAGGCGGACGGCCTCTCGCTTTCCGCCGAGCAGAAGCGCGTGCTCGAGCGCTACCACGTGACTTTCCGCCGCGCCGGAGCCGGGCTCGATCCGGCGGCGAAAGAGCGCCTTGCCGAGATCATCGAGCGCCTCGCGGCCTTGGGCACCGCGTTCAGCCAGAACGTGCTCGCCGACGAGCAGGACTTCGCACTGTCGCTCGGCGGCGAGGCGGAGCTTGCCGGGCTCCCTGCTTTTGCACGCGAGGCCATGCACGCCGAAGCGCAGGAACGCGGCCTCGACGGCCATGTCGCGACATTGTCGCGTTCGAGCGTCGAGACTTTCCTGCAGTTCGCGGATCGGCGCGATCTGCGCGAAAAAGTCTTTCGCGCTTTCGTCTCCCGCGGCGACAATTCCGGCCCCACCGACAACAAGGCCATCATCGCCGAGATGGTGGAGTTGCGCGCCGAGCGCGCGCGGCTCCTCGGCTATGCCGATTTCGCGCATTATCGGCTCGACGATGCCATGGCGAAAACACCGGCCGCGGTGCGCGGCCTGCTCGACGCGGTGTGGGCGCCGGCCCGCGCCCGCGCGCTTGCCGATCGCGACGCCATGCAGGCGCTGGTGCAGAACGAGGGCGGCAACTTCGCACTCGCGCCCTGGGACTGGCGCTATTACGCGGAGAAGCTGCGCCGCCGACGCTGCGATTTCGACGAGGCCGCCGTCAAGCCGTACCTCAATCTCGAGGCGATCATCGCGGCCGCCTTCTACGCGGCCGAACGCCTGTTCGGCGTGAGCTTCGCGGCGCGCACCGATGTGCCGGTCTGGCATCCCGACGTGCGCGTCTGGGAGGTGCGCGGAAGCGACGGCTGTCGGATCGGCCTGTTCTTCGGCGACTATTATGCGCGGCCCTCGAAGCGCGGCGGCGCCTGGATGACTGCGCTGCGCGATCAGGAAAAACTCGCCGGCGACATCCGCCCGCTCATCGTCAATGTATGCAACTTCAGCAAAGCCGGCGCCGGCGAGCCGGCGCTGCTCGGTTTCGAGGATGCGCGCACGCTGTTCCACGAGTTCGGCCATGCGCTGCATGGCCTTCTTTCCGACGTCACCTATCCGGAGATTGCCGGCACCAACGTCGCCGCTGATTTCGTCGAGCTGCCCTCGCAGCTCTACGAGCATTGGCTCGAACAGCCCGACGTGCTGCGCCGTTTCGCGCGGCACTACCAGACCGGCGAGCCGATGCCGGAGGACTTGCTGCGGCGGCTCTTGGCCGCGCGCAACTCCAATCAGGGCTTTGCCACGGTCGAGTACGTCGCTGCGGCCGTCGTCGATCTCGATCTCCATTCGCTGCCTTCGCCCGGCGCGATCGATGCCGCCGCCTTCGAGGCCGAGGCGCTGTCGCGGATCGGCATGCCCGAGGAGATCGTCATGCGCCATCGGCTGCCGCACTTCGACCACGTCTTTTCCGGCGTCGGCTATGCCGCGGCCTATTACAGCTACATGTGGTCGGAAGTGCTCGATGCCGACGCGTTCGCGGCCTTCGAGGAGAGCGGCGACATCTTCGATCCGGCGACCGCAAAGCGGTTGCGCGAGACGATCTACGCGGCGGGCGGCTCGCGGGATCCGGCCGAGGCGTATAAGGCCTTTCGCGGGCGGCTGCCGGCAGCCGACGCCCTCCTACGCAAGCGTGGATTGGCCGAACCCGCCGTGTAAAATAAACGGTCATGGACCTCTACAGCGCCGGTCACCGCCGCGGCGTCGTCTGCGCGCCGCACTTCGCCGCCGTGGACGCCGGCCGTTCGATCCTCGCCGACGGCGGCAATGCTCTCGAAGCGATGGTCGCGATGGCGGCGGCGATCGCCGTTCTCTATCCGCATATGAACCATCTTGGCGGCGATGGCTTCTGGCTCATTCGCGAGCCGTCCGGCCGCGTACGCGCCATCATGGCGGCGGGGCCTGCCGGGATGGACGCGCGGCTCGAACTCTACCGCGAGCATAAGGCCATTCCGCCGCGCGGGCCGCTCGCCGCCCTCACCGTTCCCGGCGCCGTCGGCGGCTGGATGCTGGCGCTCGAAGCGGCCAAAGCGAACGGCGGTACGCTACCGCTCGACGTTCTGCTCGCACCCGCTGTCGCCCATGCCCGCGACGGTTACGCGGTCACGCGCAGCCAGGCGTGGCTCACGAAGGAGAAGCTTTCCGAGCTGGCTTACATGCCGGATTTCGCCAAGACGTTTCTCATCGACGACAAGCCGCCGGCGGTCGGCACGAGGTTGAAGCAGGAGGCGCTCGCCGACACGCTTGCCCAACTTGCCCATGTCGGCCTCGACGATTTCTATCGCGGCGACGTCGGGCGCGAGATCGCGGTCGACCTCGGCGGCGTCGGCAGCCCGCTCACGCGCCAGGATCTGGCACGCTATCAGGCAACGCTTGCCGAGCCGCTCCGCGTCGATCTGCCGTCCGGCACGGTTTATAACACGGACGCGCCGACCCAGGGCGTCGCCTCGCTGCTGATTCTCGCGTTGTTCGCCCGCTTGGGCGTCACCGAGGCCGAGGGTTTCGACCATATCCACGGCCTGGTCGAAGCGACCAAACGCGCGATGCGCCTGCGCGACCGCGTCGTCACCGATCCGAACCATCTCCCGCACGCGCTCGGACGTTGTCTGGAGCAGCGTTTCATCGCCGGCGAGGCCATGAAGATCAACCGCCGCAAAGCGGAGCGCTGGCAGCTCGGCCACGGCGAAGGCGATACCGTCTGGATGGGCGCGGCGGACGCAACCGGCCTCGTCGTGTCGTACATTCAATCGCTCTATTGGGAATTCGGCTCGGGCTGCGTGCTCCGGCGCACCGGCGTCCTCATGCAGAACCGCGGCGTGAGCTTTTCGCTGCGGCCCGGGGACCTCAACCTGCTTGCGCCCGGCCGGCTGCCGTTCCACACGCTCAATCCGGCGCTCGCGCTCCTCAAGGACGGACGCATCATGGCCTACGGCACCATGGGCGGCGACGGCCAGCCGCAGACGCAGGGCGCGGTGTTCACCCGGTACGTGGATTTTCGCGAGCCGCTCGCCGAGGCGATCGATCGTCCGCGCTGGGTGCTCGGGCGCACCTGGGGCAAGTCGCTGCCGGCGCTGCGCCTCGAATCCCGCTTCGACAGCCATCTCGTCGATGCGCTCGAAGCGGCCGGCCACGACGTCGACATTTTGCCCGAACCCTATTCCGACATTATGGGACACGCCGGCGCCGTGGTGCGCCACCCCGACGGCAGCTGCGAAGGCGTCCACGATCCGCGCGCCGACGGCAGGGCGGCGGGAGTGTAACGCGATCCGGCTACCGCGCGTGCTCCCACAGCGTCTCCAGCCGATGGCGGAAGGCCTTGGGCTTTTCGGCGAACAGCCGGTGCGCAATGCGGGCGGCGCGCTGCACAAGCTCGGTCCGGCGTTCGACGCAGGCCGGCGTGAGCCGCGAGCGCCAGTGCGCCAGGGGCTGATGCGGCTCGATGAGCCGCTTGAGCACTTCGAGGTCCTGGCAGCGTCCGAGCCGGTCGCGCAACCGTTCGGTCTCGTCCATCCACATGCGGCCGTGGCGCGGCCACAGCGGCGCAATCAGCTCCATCTGATAGCGGTGGTCGATGACGCGCTGCCGCAACCGGTGCAGGTCCTCGACGCTCGCCAGCGACCAGTCGGCCGGAATGCGCCGTCGCGCTTGCCGATAAACGGCCGCCAGGCGCGCCGCGATCAAACCGAAGTCGAAAGGATCGAGCGGCCATAGCGCGATCGCCGCGACCGCCGTATCGAGCCAAGCGATAATGGCGTCGCGCAGCTCCGGCGTGAGCACAGAGCGCTCCTCGCTGCCGCGGATCGCTTCGATCCGGCCGCGGATGGTCGCGATCGAACGCTCCGACAGCGGGATGGCCTTTTTCACCAGATCGTCGAAAGCGTTGAGCGCCGCCTGGCCGTCGCGCGCCAGCGCCAGCGAACGGGCTTGATCGCGCGCTTCGCGGCGCCAACGCACGGCGTCGGGGATGAACGGATCGAGCAGGCGCATCAGCGCGCGCCATTGCTTCATGGCGCGGCGGAAGTTGTGCACGGCGTCCTGGTTCGAGCGCTCGGGATCGGTGATCGCCGCGCGCGCGTTGGCAAGGATATTGCCTGCAATTGCGCGCAATGCCGGCCCAATCGCCGCCCGGGGCTGCAAGGCCGGTTTGTCGCCCCTATCCGCTACTACGACGGCACGCATGACGGTTCGGACACGGATGACAGTATGACGAAAAAACGAGCTCCCCGCACTTCCCTTATCGGGGGCCGCTTGCTACATGAATTCCGCGACGGCACGTCCGCGTGAAGTGGGTCGATATATCTTAGCGCGGGGTGGAGCAGCCCGGTAGCTCGTCAGGCTCATAACCTGAAGGTCGTAGGTTCAAATCCTACCCCCGCAACCACTTTTGTTATAACTCACTAACTTACAATACCAATCCAATCATCCCCACCCGTACGCGGCTGATTGCCTGGACGATCATCAAGTCGTGGCGCCAGCAGCCGCCGGGGACGCATTCTGCACCGCTGCCTGGTCACCGCGGCGGCGGACGGCCACGTCGTGCGATCCGTAAATTTGGATCGCCCATCCCGACGATTCGCCGCTACACCGTGCAATAGCGTTCCTGAATCGCGGTATCGGCCAGGAGCGCCGGGGCGTCGCCCTGATGCACGATCCTGCCCTGGTCGATGATGTAGGCGCGATCCGAGATGCCGAGCGCGCGTTCGACATTCTGCTCGATCAGCAGGATGGTCGTGCCGTCTCGCCGCATCCGGCCGAAGAGCTGGAACATCTCGTCGACCAGGACCGGCATGATCCCCTCCGACGGCTCGTCCAGCATCATGAGCTTGGGCGCCGACGCCAAGGCGCGCGCGATCGCCAGCATCTGCTGCTCGCCGCCCGAGAGCGTATCCGCCGGCTGGTCGAGCCGCTCGACCAGCCGGGGAAACATGCCGCTGAGCGATGCCATGAACGCAGCGGCGGCGCCGCGATCGACGCCGGCCAGCATGCCGAGCCGCAGGTTCTCCCGCACCGACAGTCCCGCCACGATGCGACGATCCTCCGGAACGAAGCCGATGCCGAGCCGATGCCGGCGATGCACCGGCAGCGGCAGGATATCGACGCCTTCGAACTCGACCCGGCCGCTGCGCCGCGCGATGAGGCCCATGATGGCGCGCAGCGTCGTCGTCTTGCCGGCGCCATTGCGCCCGATCAGCGACACGATCTCGCCACGCCCGACCGTGAGATCGACGCCTTGGAGCACATGGCTGCGTCCATACCAGGCATTGAGGCCGGTCACCGTCAACATCATGCCGCCGCCTGCCCCAGATAGACCAGGCGGACCTCGGGATTGGCGCGGATCTCGTCCGGCGATCCCTGCGCCAGAAGCTCGCCGTGATGCAGGACGACGATGTGGTCGCTGATCCCCATCACCAACTTCATCTTGTGCTCCACCAGCACGACCGTGCGCTTCGCGGCGAGCCTCAGGATCAGCGCCACCATCGATTTCGTCTCTTCCGGACTCATGCCCGCGGTCGGCTCGTCGAGCAGCAGAAGCTTCGGCTCGCAGGCGAGCGCCATGGCGATTTCGAGGCTGCGCTGCTCGCCATGCGCCAAGTTTGCCGCCTGCCGCTCGCGCTGGCCATGGAGGCCGACCAGATCGAGCAGGTGCGCCGCGCGTTCGGTCAGGTCGCGGTGCCGCGCGCGCGGGCGCCAGATGTCGAAGCGCGCGTGCAGCGCCTGCACCGCGACGCGGACATTCTCCAGCACGGTGAGCCACGGAAAGACATTGGTGATCTGGAAGGACTTGGCGATGCCAAGGCGCGCGAAATGATGCTGCGCGAGCCCGGTGATATCGTTGCCGTCGAAGCGGATGCGGCCCTCCGACGGGGCCAAGGCTCCGGAGACGATGTTGAAGAACGTGGTCTTGCCGGCGCCGTTCGGCCCGATCACCGAGGTGAGGCGGCCACGCCGAAAGCCGATGCTGACATCGTTCAGGGCGACGAAGCGACCGAACCGCTTGCCGACATGCTCGGCGGCGAGGATGACCTCGCCGGTCATGGCCTGAGCCATTGCAGGATGACGCCCCAGATACCGCGCGGGAAGAATAGCACGAAGACCATGAAGATCGTGCCAACGACGAGCTGCCAGTGATCGGTGTAGAGCGTGGTCACGTCCTCGACCACTACGAAGAATCCGGCGCCGATGAATGGGCCGAAAAACGTGCCCATGCCGCCGAGCAGGGTCATCATCACCACCAGGCCTGAGGTCGTGTAGTTCAGCGTGTCGATCGGCACGACCGAAAGATGAATCGCCATCAGGCTACCGGCGAGCCCGCAGACCAAGGCGGACAGCACGAAAGACAGGAACTTGGTCGCGCGCACGTCATAGCCGCAGGCGCGGGCGCGCGTCTCGTTCTCGCGCACCGCCTCCAGCACCGCGCCAAACGGCGAATCGAGGACGCGCGACACCAGCCACAGGGCGAGCGCGACGAACACCAAGACGACATAGTATTTCGTCGTCGGATCGATGAGATCGAGCTGCCAGCCGAACAGCAACAGGCGTCCGGCATTGACGCCGCGCAGGCCATTCTCCCCCCCGGTCAGCGACACCCACTGATAGAAGATCGCATAGACGCATTGCGCCAGCGCCAACGTCACCATGGCAAAATAGATGCCGCGAGTGCGGATGGCGAGCCCGCCGATGACGGCGCCAAGCGCGCCCGCGAAGGCGGTTCCGATGATCAGCGCCGGCGGCCACGGGACGCCGAAGCGCGAGATGGCGATGCCGCAGCCATAAGCGCCGGCACCGAAAAACGCGGCATGGCCGAACGACAGCAGGCCGGTATAGCCGTAGAGCAGGTTGAACCCGACCGCGTAGAGGCCATAGACCAAGACGTTCACCGCCAGCGCCTGGTACGGCATGACCCAGGGCAGGACCAGCAGGCCCGCGACCGCCGCCGCGACGCGGTGGCGCGCGATCGCATCCACCAACCGCCGGCCGCGTGTCCCCGGCAGGACCAGATGACCGGCGGTCATGCAGCGCGGTCCAGCATCAACCCAGCAGCCCGGCGCGGCCGAACAGTCCCTGCGGCCGCAGCAGCAGCACGAGCACCATGATCACGTACATCGAGAGCTGCGAGAATTGTGGCGCGAAGATCGCGGTGAAGCTCTCGGCCAGGCCGACCAGGAGACCGGCAACGACCGCGCCGACCAGCGAACCCATGCCGCCGATCACGGTGATGACGAACGCCACCATCAGCGCCGGCGTGCCCATTTCGGGGAACACGCCTTGAAGCGGCGCGGCCAGCATGCCGGCGAGGCCGGCGAGGCCCGTGCCGATGCCGAATACCATGAGCCACACGCGCGCGATATCGATGCCGAGCACGCGCACGATCTCGGGATCGCGCGCGCCCGCGCGGATCACCAGCCCATAGGACGTCTTGTCGATGAACAGCCACAGCCCAACCAGAAGCGCCGCCGTCAACGCGATCAGAAACAGGCGATAGAGCGGGAAATAACCGATCCCGATATCGACCGCTCCGCTCAGCGCGTCGGGCGCGTCGAACGGCAGTCCCTGCTTGCCCCACAGGATACGGATGAGGTCGAGCAGCACATAGGACAGGCCGAAAGTGAGCAGCAGCGGATAGTCGATGCCGCGGCCGTAAAGCGGGCGAACCAGGACGCGCTCGACCACCAGCCCGATGCCGCCGACGGCCAGCGGCACGATCACCAGCGAAATCCAGAAATTACCGGTCAGGCCGAAGACGAAGATGCCGATATAGGCACCGACCGCGAACATGGCGCCGTGGGCGAAATTGATCACCGTAAGCAGGCCGAAGACCAGCGCCAGCCCGACGGCCAGCAGCACGTAGATCGCGCCGAGCGCGAAGCCGGTAAAGGCCTGCAATAACAAGAAGTTTGGCGACATGCCGGACCTATGCGAGCCACTCCCGGCGGGCGTCGCTGGTGCCGCCGGGAGCCATGGATTTCGCGCTCAGACGTGCCCCTCCTCGGCGCAGGAGCGCAGGTTCTTTTCGTCCGCCGGGTCAATCTCGACGATGTCGAACACGTCGTACTGGTTGCTCATCTTGGCCTTCGGCTTCGCTTCGAGAATCAGCACGGACTGGACCGCCTGATGGTCGCACTTGCGAAAATATTCGGTGCCCTTGTAAGGATCGTACCGGTTCTCCTCGAGCGCCGCGATCAGCTTTTCGGTGTCGGTGCCGCCGGCCTTCTTGATGCCGGACAGGACAGCATAGGTCCCGGCATAGCCGTAGGCGCCGTAATCGGACGGTTCGGCGCCGTTGTTGCGCTTGCGGTAGGCGGCGTTGAAATGCTTGGCCGAAGAGACCTTGTCTTCAAGCCGCCAATAATAGTTCGAGCCGCCGACCACGCCCTCGAATATCTCCGGGCCGCCGGCCAGCCGCTGACCATAAAGCAGCACCGACACGGCGATGTGCATCTGCTTGTTGAGGCCGAAGCTGGCGACCTGCTTCAAGGTGTTGAGCTGGTCGCGGCCGAAATTGTTGACGATCAGCACCTCGGGGTGGAGCGACTGGATGCGCGGGAAGAAGGTCGAGAAATCCGTCGCGCCAATCGGCGCCAGCACGTTGTCGAGCATTTGCAAGCCAAGTTCCTTGCCCACGGCCTGATAGCCGTTCACCAGCTCATGCCCGAACGCATAGTCCGGCGTCAGGAACACGACCTTCTTGCCGAACTTGGGCAGGACATAGCGTGCCACGGCGCCGGCGGTCATGTGCGGATTGAGCGCCTCATGGAAGGTATAGCGGCTGTAATCCGGCATCGCGGTGATCTGGTCCGACTGGCTGATCGAGACATAAAGCACCTTGCGCGTCTTGGTGACGTTGTTGACCGCGAGCTGAACCGCCGCCGAGAGCGAACCGACGACGCAATCGACCTTGTCCTTCTCGATCAACTCGAGCGTCCGGGTCGCGGCCTCGCCGGCATTGAGCTTGGAGTCGCGCACCAGAAGCTCGGCCATGCGTCCGTTGAAGCCGCCGGCAGCGTTGAATTCGTCGACCGCGATCTGGGCGCAGGCCGCCTGCTGCTTGGCCTCGGCGCCATAGGGGCCGGTCAGCGGCACCGGGAAGCCGATCTTGATCGTCTCCGCCGCCGCTCGCGCGATGTTGAACCAGAACGGCGAGGCCGCCATCGCGGCGGCGCCGGCAGCAGCCGCGCCCAGGATTTTGCGGCGGCTCGGCCCCGCAAGCCGGTTCGACCCGATCTTCGTCCGTTGCGTCTTCATGATTTCCCTCCCGATTTTTTCTGGTGCCACTATCCTACTGCCGCACAGCGGTATCAACCGCCGTCACGCATCGAGCTTGCCCAGCGCCGCCAGCACGCGATCCGGGGTGAGCGGAATTGTCGTCACGCGGGCGCCGAGCGGGCGCAACGCGTCATTGACCGCATTGAGCACCGCGGCGGCCGAGGCTGCCGTACCCGCCTCACCGACGCCCTTGGCGCCCAGCTCGGAATAGACCGTGGGGGTGCTGACATGGTCGACCACGATGTCCGGCATCTCCCCGGCCATCGGCACGAGATAGTCGGCAAGCGTGCCGTTCTGCATCTGGCCGTCGGCGCCGTAGATACATTCCTCGAACAAGGCGGCGCCGATGCCCTGGACGACACCGCCCCTGATCTGTTCGTCCACCAGTTGCGGATTGATGACCCGGCCGCAATCGTCCACCACCCAATGCTTCAGCAGCTTGATGAAGCCGGTCTCGATCTCGACCTCGACATGAGCGGCCTGGATGCCGTTGGTGAAGGCGAAGGGCTGGCCGCGCGGAACGTGATGCCGCGCCACGGTCATCTCCGGCTGGAAATCGGGCGGCAGCGTGTCCGGCCGGAAGAAGGCGATGCGCGCCAGCTCAGCCAAGGCCATGCGTTCCCGCCCGCCGTCGGCGTCCACGATCAGTCCGTCGCGGATGTCGAGCGTGTCGGCGTGCGCCTGAAGGATCGTTCCCGCCAGGGCCAGGATGTTGTCGCGCAAGGCGCGGGCGGCGCGGAGTACCGTCTCGCCGCCGATGCCGGCGCCGCGCGATGCCCAGGTCGCGCCGCCATGGGGCGTGACCTCTGTGTCGCCAGTGACGACCCTGACTGCGTCCAGCGGAATGCCGAGGACGCTCGCGGCGACTTGGGCCATCGCCGTTTCGGTGCCCTGCCCCTGCTCGGTCACGCTGACCAGGCAGCGGACCTGGCCCGAGGGCTCGAGCTTAAGGATGCAGCCGTCCTGGGCGCTGATGCGCGCGCCGCCGACGCCATAGAAAGCCGGGCCCGGATTGGTGATTTCGATGTACGCCGCGATCCCGATGCCGCGAAAGACGCCGTGCCGGCGCAACCGCTCCTGCTCGGCGCGCAAGCTTTCGTAATCCATGTGCCCGACCAGGCGGTCGAGGCATTGATGGTGCGACAGGCGCTCAAACACGAAGCCGGTCGGCGAGGTATAAGGATACATGTCGTCGGTCAGCATGTTGCGCCGGCGCAACTCGACCGGATCGAGGCCCACGGAAGCGGCGGCGAGATCGACCATGGCCTCGGTCACGGCGCAGGCGATGGGGTGGCCGACGGCGCGATATTGGCTCATGATGTTCTTGTTCTGGAACACGACCTTGAGGTCGGCACGGTAATGGCGGTGCCGGTACGGGCCGCCGATCAGGCGTATCACCTGGTTGCCTTCGACCGCGCTGGTGCGCGGGTAAGCTGAGAACGGCCCGATCCCGGTCAGGTCGTCGACCGCGAAGGCGGTGATCTCGCCGTCGGCCGTGACCGCGACGCGCGCCTTGACCCGGTGATCGCGGGCATGGATGTCCGACACGAAGGATTCGAGCCGGTCGGCGACGAACTTCACCGGGCGGCCGAGCATCATGCTGAGCGCCGCGGTCGCCATCTCGTCGCCATAGACATGCAACTTCATGCCGAACGAGCCGCCGACATCCTTGGCCACGACCCGGACCTGCGCGTCGGAGAGGCCGAGATGGCGGGCATAGACGTCCTGCATCTGATAGGGCGTCTGGGTCGATTGAAAGACCGTGAGACGCTGCTCGCTCGGATCGAACTGCGCTACCATGGTGCGCGGCTCCAGCGACACCGCGGTATGCCGGCCGAAATGCCACTCGGCCTCGATCACCTGATGCGCCGCAGCGAAGGCCTGGTCCACGGCGCCGCTCTCGAGATGCAGCGAAAACGCCTTGTTGTCGCCGAATTCGGGATGAATCACCGACGTTGCCGGATCGAGCGCCGTCTCCATGTCCGCGACCGCCGGCAATTCCTCCCAATCGACCACGACGAGTTCGAGCGCGTCCTCGGCCAAGGCGCGCGTCGCGGCGACTGCCGCTACCACCGGCTCGCCGCGCCACACCACCCGGTCGATTGCCAGCGGGTATTGCGGCGGCGATTTGAGGCCGGCGAAATGGGTCAAGGTACCGACCCAGGGGCGGCAGAGTCGCGCCAGGTCCGCGCCGGTTGCGATCACGATCACGCCCGGCGCCGCCTTGGCCGCATTCAGATCGAGGCCGCGAATGCGCGCGTGGGCGTGGGGACTGCGCAGGAAGGCGACATGCGTCAAGCGCGCAAACTGCACGTCATCGGTGAACTGGCCGCGGCCGGCGAGCAGGCGCCGGGCATTGGGGCGCGGCACGCTGCGCCCGATATAGCTGTTGGGCCGATCGAACGGCGAGAACGGCGGCGCGGTCATGGCTTCGCCGCCGCGGCCTCGACCGCGTCGATGATGGCATGATAGCCGGTGCAGCGACAGTAATTGCCGGAGAGGTGGGCGCGAATCGCATCGCGCGACGGTGCCGGGTCCTGCGCCAGCAGCGCCGCGGCGGCGATCAGCATGCCCGGCGTGCAGAAGCCGCATTGCAGGGCGTTGCGTGCGAGGAACGCGTCCTGAAGCCGCCGCAAGGCGCCGCGTTCGGACAGGCCCTCGATGGTTTCGACCACGGCGCCGTCGGCCTGGACCGCGAGCACGAGGCAGCCGCGGACCATGTCGCCATCGAGCAACAACGTGCAGGCGCCGCACACGCCATGCTCGCAGCCGACATGTGTCCCAGTGAGACCGAGATCGATGCGCAGAAAATCGACGAGGTTCAAGCGCGGCTCGACCGCGCGCGACACCGGCGCGCCGTTGACCGTCAACGCGATCGGGATCGTCCCCGGCATCGCCTCAGCCACCCGCGCCGATCGGAACCGGATCGAGCAGCTCCATCACCACCCGCGCCAGCAACACGCGCGCCATCTGCCGGCGGGCCGCCGACGAGGCCTGCGTATCGGCCGGCGGATCGAGGTCGGCCGCGAGCGCCGCCTGGGCGGCAGTGACGGTGTCGCGCGTCAGCGGCCGCCCGGTCAACAGCGCCTCCGCGGTCCGCGCCCGCACCGGCGTCGGGCCGATCGAAAAATAGACCAGCCTGACTTCGTCAAGCCGGTCCGCGTCGACCCGTGCATGCGCCGCGAGCCCGACCAAGGCATAGTCGCCGCGCCGGCGCGCCAGTTCGGCGAAGGCCGAACGCTGGTCCGGACCAACGGCGTCGAATTCGAGCGCCACCAGGATCTCGTCCGGCCCGAGCGCGGTCTCGTAGATGCCGAGAAAGAATTCATCGGCCGGAACAATGCGGGTGCCGGCCATGCCGGCGACGATCATGCGCGCCTGGAGCGCCACGGCGCAGGCCGGCAGCTCCGCCGCCGGGTCGGCAAAGGCGATGCTGCCGCCGATCGTGCCGCGATTGCGGATCGCGGGGTGCGCGACATGGTCGATGGCGACGGCTAGCAACGGCACATGCCGGACGACGATGGCGGAACGTTGCAGGTCGACATGCCGCGTGAGCGCGCCGATCCGCACGAGCCCGTCGCGCTCGACGATGCCGCGCAAATCGTCGAGGCCGCCGATATCGACCACCAGCTCGGGCGACAGCAGACGCATGTTGAGCGCCGGCATCAGGCTTTGCCCGCCGGCCAGGAGCCGCGCGCCGTCGCCGCGCGCGGCGAGAATCCCCAGCGCCTCGCTGAGCGAACGCGGTCGAACGTAATCGAATGAAGGAGGTTTCACGCTGGCCCGTCCTCCCGCCCGGCGCCCGATTGCCGCGGGTCGGTGGCGACCGTCGGTTCGAGGTTCTTAATGACCAATTGGTCACATTGTGGTACCGGCGTGCGCGGCCTGTCAAGCAGGAACGATATCGTCGCGGCCGAGCGACCTGCTATTGTCGCGGCCGAGACCAAGCGGGGCAAGACGGGATGAATTCGGCGACCGGGAGACGGGCAGCGCCGCGCACCAAGCGGGACGGAGGGGCGCACGCGCTTCGTCCACGCCTGCCGACCGAAACGCGGCAGCGGATCATCGTCGCCGAGGCCGTTCGATTCTTCGCCGAGGCCGGATTCGAGGGCCAGACGCGCGTGCTCGCGAAGCGGCTCGGCATCACCCATTCGCTGCTCTATCGCCATTTCGCCGGCAAGGACGATCTGATCGAGCGGGTCTATCGCGAAGTTTATCTCGGGCGATGGCGGCCGGAGTGGGAGCGGCTGCTGAGCGACCGCTCGCGACCGCTGGAGGCACGCCTCAAATCATTCTATCGCGCCTACACCGATGCGATCTTCAATCTGGAATGGGTGCGCATCTTCATCTTCGCCGGGCTCAAGGGCGTCGATATCAATACCCGCTACCTGGCGCTCATCGAGCGGCACGTCCTGCGCCCCGTCTGTCGCGAGCTGCGCGTCGAAGCCGGCCTGCCCGACCCGGACGAACTGCCGGTCGCACCTGAGGAGTTGGAATTGGCGTGGGGCCTGCACGGCCGAATCTTTTCCCTCGCCATCCGCAAATGGGTCTATGGCGTGCCGATGCCGAGGCAGTTCGTCGCCACGATCGATACGTCCGTCCACGCCTTCCTGCATGGCGCCGCGCGCAGCCTGGCGAGCGGCGCCATCGCGATCGGCCGCCGCTAGCCGGCATGGCCATGGCGCGGCGCCGCAAGTCCCCGTCCCGTCCGGCAAAACCGGCCGCGGCGGGCGGACGCAAGCGGATGCAGCCGGAAGACCGCGCGCGCCATATCGTCCGGGAGGCGGTCAAATTCTTTGCCGAGCACGGGTTCGAGGGCCAGACGCGCGAACTCGCGCGGCGCGCGGGCATCACCCATCCGTTGCTGTACCGCTATTTCCCGACCAAGGACGCGTTGATCGAGCGCGTTTACGAGGAAGTCTATCTCGGCCGCTGGAAAGCGGAATGGGACGAGCTGCTGAACGACGCGGCGGTGCCGCTCAAGGAGCGGCTGACCCGCTTCTATCTCGATTATTTGAAGGCGACCGGCAGTTATGAATGGATGCGGATCTTCATGTTCGCCGGCCTCAAGGGCGTCAACATCACCCGGCGCTATCGGACGCTCATCCGCCGCCGCGTCATCGTGCCGCTGGCGGCGGCGCTGCGGCAGCTGGCGGGACTGCCGCCGGTCGCACAAGTCCCGCTGTCGGAGGCGGAACTCGAGGCGGCGTGGGGGCTGCACGAGCAGATCATCTATATCATGATCCGGCGATGGGTCTACAAGCTGCCGGTGACCGGCAGCATGGAGCGGATCATCGCGACCTCGGTGGCCGGGTTCATCGACGGAGCGCCCGATGCACTGAAAAGCCTCTTCCGGCATAAGCTTCGCGACCATCGGCTGCGTTTGCGTAAAGCGAGGGGCGCGTGACGGTTTCGCCGTGACTAAGCGAGCGCGGCGTGGACGAGATTGCGGAACAACTGGCGGTAATAGTCGCGCTGCCGCGGCGCCTGCATCATCATCAAGGCGACCAGGTCCTCTTGCGGCGCGATCCAGAACGCCGTGCCGGCGACGCCGCCCCAAAAATATTCGCCCGGCGTGCCCGGCGTCGGCGCCATCCCGACCTCGCGACGAACGGCGAATCCGAGGCCGAAGCGGTGTCCAGGCGGCAGCAGCGTCGTGGGCGGGATGCGCACGTTCGGCCCGAGATGATCGGCGGTCATGAACGCCAGCGTCTTGCGTCCGAGGACACGAACGCCGCCGAGCGCGCCGCCGCCATAGAGCATCAGCAGGAAGCGCGCGTAGTCATCAATCGTCGAGACCAACCCGCCGCCGCCCGATTCGAACCGCGGCGCGGTCCGTGTCTCGATGAGCGCGACCGGCGGTCCGCCATCGGGGTCCGCGGCGAATGGCTCGGCCAGTCGCTCGTATTTGTCCGCGGGCGTGAAGAAGGCCGTATCGTTCATGCCGAGCGGCGCCAGGATTCGCGCGCGCAGGAACGCGCCCAATGTTTGGCCGGAAACAAGCTCGATGACCCGCCCGACAACATCGGTGGAATGGCTGTAATTCCAGGACGCGCCCGGTTGATCAATCAGCGGCAGCCTGGCGAGCTCCGCGATGAATTCGGCGGTGGTGAGATCACGCGTTAAGAAGCATTTGGCGTTGGCGGGATCATCGGTGAACAACTGCGCCTCTTTGTAACGGCGCTGCACCGCCGAGTCGCCGGTGAACGCGTAGGTCAACCCCGATGTGTGGCGCAGCAGATCCTGGATGGTGATGGCTCGTTCGGCCGCCACCAGTTCGAGCCTGCCATTTCTCTCGACGCCGACACGAGGGTCGGCGAATTCGGGCAGGAATTTCGCCAGCGGATCGTTGATGAACAGCCGGCCTTCCTCAACCAGCATCATGGCTGCGACCGAAACGATCGGCTTGGTCATCGAGTAAATGCGAAAGATGGCGTCGCCGCGCAGCGGCGGGCCATCGGGACGCAACGCGCCGATGTCGCGCCGATAAGCGATCTTGCCGCGTCGAGCGATCAACATCGAGACGCCCGGCAGGCGACGGGCATCGACGTCGCGCTGCATGATCGCGGTCAGTTTGGCGAGGCCGGCAGGCGACAGGCCGGCCTCGCCGGGGTCCGTCGCTGGCAGAGCGTGAGAAATACGTGCGCGCGGCTCGTTCACGGTCGGTCCTGGCGAAATTTGGCGGCGGGCGCTGCCGTTACACTGGCGCAACCGTTTATTCCGCGCAATGCCGGTAAATTTACGACATCGGAATCGCGCCTTCGATCGTGGTGTTTTGCCGATCCGCAACTATCTCATGCAACGGAACGTCCGAGCTTCATTCAGTGGAAAGGTCATCCATGTCGGAAATATCCCCAGTGGCGGAGCGTACCGCCCGCCGCGTTCGCCACGAAACCAAATTGCGTCTGCTGCAAGTCCGGAACGTGAGCCGGCTCACGCCGAAGATGGTGCGGATTATCGTCGGCGGCGACGAGCTTGAGGGTTTCGTCAGCGCCGCTCACGACGATCACGTCAAGCTGTTCTTCCCCCGGCCGGGCCAGGACAAGCCGGTATTGCCGACGCCAAGCCCCAACGGGCCGGTCTATCCCGAGGGCACGCCGAAGCCCGCGGCGCGCGACTATACCCCGCGCCGTTACGATGCCGCGGCGAACACGCTGGCGATCGACTTCGTGCTGCATGGCGACGGCCCGGCGACGGCCTGGGCGGCGCAAGCCCGGGCGGGCCAATATCTCGGCGTCGGCGGGCCGCGCGGATCGTTCATCGTGCCCGACGATTTCGACTGGTATCTTCTGGCCGGCGACGAGACCGCGCTGCCGGCCATCGGGCGCCGTCTGGAGGAACTGCCGTCGGGAAGCCGCGCCATCGTCATCGTCGAAGTCGAGAGCGCCGCCGAGGAACAGCCTTTCGACACGCGCGCCCGGATCGAGACACGGTGGCTCTATCGCCAAGGCGTCGACGGCGCCGAACCGGGCGACCGATCGCTGCTGTTAAGCACAATCGCCGGCCTGACTCTTCCACCCGGCGATGGTTATGCCTGGGTGGCCGCGGAGGCCGCGACCGCGAAAGCCATGCGCCGGCATCTGGTCGATGAGCGCGGCCTGCGCAAGGACCGGGTGAAGGCCGCCGCTTACTGGAAACGCGGCGCCGTCGCCGTGCACGAGACCTACGACGATTAACTCCCCCCGCCGGCACGCGAGAGAAGGCCAAAGCTTACGCTCGCGCGAACTCATACGCCGCTGCGGCCGGGCATGATCGCAAGGGCGGCGTTTAGAACGTCGCCGGGACGAAATGATTGATCGCCGCGAGCACGACGAGGAGGACGAGACCGATGGCCAGGCTCCAGGCGATCAATTTCTTCTCGATCGGCAGCAGCGGCTCGACGGTGGCGCCGCGTAATTCTTCGCGCAAGTCCGTACCCGTGTTCGACTGCGACATGATGTTCTCCTGACGATGTTCTCCTGACCCTGGAGCGGGATGACTGATCTTCGAATCATCACGCTCCATGATTTTGTTCCATCGCGCGTGCGGACGGAAACCGTTTCCCACTTTCCCGGACGCGCTCCGTGCTTCTCAACCGGCCAAGGGCGGCGCGATCCCGCCGAAGAAGAGCCACGAGATCAACAGTCCCACCCAGATGACGAAGCCGAACAGGCTGACCAGATAGACGGCGGCGAGCTTGCCGAACCCCTCCTGCCACAGCGTCTTGAAGTTCGAAAGCACGCCGATCGAGAAGAAGGTGAGAATGAAGAAGATCACGCGGAACGTGTTGGCCTCGCCGATCGCGGCTGGAACCTTCTTGGCAATATCCGCCGGCGTGCCGAGCGCGAGATAGAGCCCGACGATGAACGTGACCACGAAGCCGATGATGAATTTGGGGAAGCGCTGCCAGATTTCCCGCGCCTTCGCCTTGTCCTGCTCGCGCGTGACGTTGATGTGGTTGGTCCAGATGTAGCCGAGGACGAAGGCCCAAATCCCGATGAAGATGTCGATGAACACCTTGATCGTCGCCGCGGTGCCGAGAATCCAGCCCGGCTGATAATGGACGCCGGCGGCGGCATTCTTCGCCAGGATCAGCGATTCGGTGATGCCGCCGGCGGCGACGGCCGCGCCGTCGGTCTTGACCGCGAGACCGATCCAGGCGCCGGCGACGAGCGGCTCATGCGCGAGGAAGGCCTGGGCGAGGAACGGCAGAATGAGCACCTCGACCACGGCGAAGATCACGACCAGCGAGGACACCAGCACCGGCACCACCGGCCGGGCGCGGATGGCGCCTCCGGTGGCGATCGCCGCCGAGACACCGCAGATCGAGATGCCGGAGGCGAGCGGCGCCGCCCATTCGCGGTTGAAGCCGAACCATTTGCGGGCGACGAAATAGACCACCGCCCAGTAGATCAGATAGGCCTCCGCGATCGCGGCGACGCCACGCAAGAGGAGCGAGCTGGCGAAACCGAGCTTTCTCGCCGCCGTCACCGCGAAGACGCCGCCGAGGATGACGATGGCGACCTTGATGTAGAGTTCGGGCCGCACCGCCTCCCTGACCGCCGCGGCGAAGCGCGGAAGAAAATTGGCAATGATCAGTCCGGCGACGAGCGCGAAGATGTAGCCGCCTTCATTGGTGAGCCCCAGCGACCATTTGATGCCGAATTTCTGCTCGTCCGCCGGCGACGCCGCCGCGAAATGGGCGAAGTTGCCGATCACCCAGCTCGCATAGGCAAGCCAGAACACGGCGGTGAAGGCGAGCGCGAACCTCTTCACGTCGCTTTTGAGCGCAGCGGCGGCGGCGCTGAGCACAACGAGCAGCGCGACATAGGTTGCGACCAGCGCGCCGACGCCGCCGAACGCGGCGTATTCCTTCGACGTCGCTTTGAGCGCCTGACTGAGGTTGACCCACACCGACGTGCTCACCACCCAGCCGATAAGATCGGCGTTGGCGAGCGCGGCTAAGGCGAGAACGAAGATGAGCAAGCCGAGGATGACAGCAAGCCAGTCCTCGTTGAGGACGACGGCGGGCTCCGCCGCGACCGGCGCGGCGGCGTTGGTGAGATACGCGTTGGACATGATGCTCCTCTCGCCGGCGTATGCCGACGCTCCCGTGCAGTGACTTCAAAGTGCGAAGGCGGACGCGGGCGGCGCTTACGGCGCACGCCGGTTCATGCCGATGTTCAAGGGGCAAGCTCGACGCAGTCCAGCGGCGTCATTCGATCCATCTCCATGGTTGAGGAGCCCACGAAGATGCTTCGTGGCGCTTTAGCGTTTTTCCGCGGCGCAAGCTGCTCCGTCAAATTCCGCGATCCGTCAACCGGATGACCGATCTCACCATCGCGCGGCGGAAAGTCAATGCGCCAAATAAAAATAAGAGAAACTTGGTCGGGCGGCGCGGTTTCTGGCGAATGAATTCGCCCGCACCGGGCCGCGGGAGGAAACAATGTTTTGTGTTTTTCTGGGCCATGACCGCCGCCCGGAATCCCAACCGGGCCAAAGAGTCCGGGGGGAAGAGATCACGCTGCCTGCGTCGCCAGGCGATCCATCTCGCGCTGCACGAGCCGGCGGTAGAGCCCTTCGCGGCGCATCAAGAGATCGGGCGGGCCGTCCTGGATCACTCGACCGAGTTGCAACACGACGATGCGATCGAAATTCCTTACCGTGGAAAGGCGATGGGCGATGGCGATGACCGTGCGCCCGCGCATCAGGCGGCGTAACGCCTCGCGGATAATCTCCTCTGAATCGCTGTCGAGCGCGGATGTCGCCTCGTCGAGCAAAAGCAGCGGCGCGTCCTTGAGGAAGGCGCGGGCGATGGCGATGCGCTGACGCTGGCCGCCGGAAAGCTTGACGCCGCGCTCACCGACGATGGTGCGGATGCCGGCCGGCAGGTCCTCGATGAAGTCGCAGCGCGCTGTGATCGCCGCTTCGAGCACGTCGTCATCCGAGGCATCCGGCCTGCCGTAGCGGATGTTCTCCATCACCGAGCGATGAAACAGCGAGGTATCCTGGGGCACGACTCCGATTGATTCGCGCAGGCTCTCCTGAGTGACGCGGGCAATATCCTGTCCGTCGATCAGAATGCGTCCGTCTTGCACGTCGTAGAAACGCTGCAACAGCGCGAACAGCGTCGACTTGCCGCTGCCGGAATGACCCACGAGGCCGACGCGCTCACCCGGCTTGAAGCTGAGGTTGAGGTTGGTGAAAATTTGGTGGCCGTTGCCGTAGCGGAAACAAACTTGCTCGAATTTGACGCTTGCGGCGCGCTTGATCAGCGGCATCGCCTGGGGATGATCGCGCAACTCGTGCGGCACCAGCAGCGTCGCCAGCGCTTCGGCAAGGCGCGCAATATGCTGCGTGATATCGACCAGCGCCACGGCGAGGTCGCGCGTCGCGTGCAATACCGAGATCCCCAAGGTGCAGGCGAGCACGACGTCACCGGTGGTGGCCTCCCCCTGCCGCCAGAGCAGGATCGCCCAAGCGAGCAGACCGAGCGCCAATACGATCGTCACCACGGCGTGAAAAATACGAAGCTTCTCGAGGTACAACAGGCTGCGCCGCCGGGCGTCCATCTCGCGACCGACCGTCGCGTCAAAACGACGATGCTCGCGCCGGGAACCGCCGAACGCCCGCACCAGCGGCATATTGGCCACCACGTCGGCCATCTCGCCGTCCACCGCGGCCGCCTTGCTGGCGAAGTCGTGGTGTAACGGCCGGCCGGAGATGGCCAGCCGGAACATGACGCAAACCATGACGCCGGCGACGACGGCGAGACCGAGAGCCATCGGCAGGCTGATCGTGCGCACCAAGGCGATCGCCGCGACCGTCGCCGCGCACGGCGGCAGCACGTTCCAGACGAACATGTTCTCGCCCGTGAACACCGCGTTGGCGGTCGCGGTCACGCGGCTCGTCAGCGTGCCGGGCATGCGGTCGGTGAAATAGTTGGGTGAATGTCCGGTGAGATGCCGGAACAGGTCGCGCCGCAGATCGCCGGTCACCCCGACGAACGCGAAATTGGCGACCCCGCTCGCGACCCGCCACAACAGATTGTCGGCGGCGATCAGCGAGCCGAGGAAAATAAACGCCGTCCATACGTCGGCGCTCGCGCCCTGCGACAGCGTATCGACCAGATACTTGACGCCGTATTGCGTGCCTACGGAGCAGACCACGGCGCACAGTACGGCGATCAGGATAACCACATGGGATAGCGGCCGCCGCCGCACGTAGCGAAGAATAAAAGCAAACGGTCGACTGGCATAATCACAAAGATCGTCCATGGACGTCTGGTCTCCGCGCGTGAATGCCGCCGACCCTCCTCGACCCATGCTCCAAGACCACAACGCCCAAAACTTCAAATTTATCCCCTCTCCCCGACTTTTCATTACCGCACTCGGTTCGAGGAACCGCTGAGCGACAACGGCAACGTTGCGGCGGCAGAAAAGTTCCCGGAGCGCAAAAAAATAAGTTCCGCCCCGAATTTGAAACATTCGGCCGCATTTTTGTTCTTGGTTCTGTGCCGGAAATGCGCGGATGAGGGGCTTCATCCATATCTGGAAAGGCCAAATTCAATGCACATTGCCCAGGTTGCGCCGTTGACGGAGGCAATTCCCCCCAAGTTATACGGCGGAACCGAACGCGTGGTGTCGTGGCTCACGGAGGAGTTGATCGGGCTCGGGCACGAGGTCACGCTCTTCGCCAGCGGCGATTCCGTGACCTCGGCGCGGCTCGAGGCGGCGTGGCCGCGGGCCCTGCGCCTCGACGGCGCCGTGCGCGATCCCAACGCCCTGCACATGCTGATGCTGGAGCGGGTGTATCGGCGCGCCGCCGACTTCGATTTCTTGCATTGTCACCTCGACTATTATCCTTTCTCCCTGTTTTCCCGGCAGTCGACGCCGTTCTTGACCACCCTGCACGGCCGGCTCGATCTGCCAGAGCACCAGCCGCTGTTCGATACATTTTCGCCGATCCCGGTGGTTTCGATCTCCAATGCGCAGCGGCGGCCGCTGCCGCGGGCCAACTGGATTCGCACGGTCCATCACGGCCTGCCGGAGCGGCTGCTGATGCCGAAACCGGCCAAGCCGCACTATTTCGCGTTCCTCGGCCGCATCGCTCCCGAAAAGGGCGTCGATCGCGCCATCCACATCGCCCAGCATTGCGGCGTGCCGCTGAAGGTCGCCGCCAAGGTCGACAAGACCGATCGCGACTATTTCGACGAGCAAATCCAGCCGATGATCAAATGGGGAAACGTCGAGTACATCGGCGAGATCGGCGATCGGGAGAAATCGGACTTCCTGAGCGGCGCCGTCGCCCTGCTCGTGCCCATCGACTGGCCGGAGCCGTTCGGCCTGGTGATGATCGAAGCCATGGCGTGCGGCACGCCCGTCATCGCCTTCAATCGCGGATCGGTGCCGGAGATCGTCGAGGACGGGATCACCGGGTTCATCGTCGAAGACGTCAACGGCGCCATCGGCGCGGTCGACCGCCTCGCACATTTGTCCCGCGACAAGATTCGACAACGCTTCGAGGCCCGCTTCACCGCGCGGCGCATGGCGCAGGACTATCTCAGTGTCTACCGCAGCCTGACCGAACGCGTCGCGCCGCACCTGCGATTGGTCGCCGACGACGCGCCGGCACTGTAGCCTTGTGATTTTGTCCGGGTGGGTTGAGCAAAACAAAACCCGCCGGGCAGCAGCACCACTGGGTTACGCCGCGGCGCGGCTCATCCCGACCCTATTCGACCTGCACCGCGGACCGGGTTTCGGGCATCAGGACCCACAACACCGTCAGGCCGAGGAGGGCGATCGCAGCCAATCCCGCGAAGGCCGACGCGCTGCCGAAATGGTCACTGATGTAGCCGGCAAGCGTGGCGCTGATCGAGGCGCCGATGCCGACGAAGGTGCCGACGATTCCCTGCCCGAGGTTGAATCGGCCGGTCCCGCGGGTGACATCGGCGACCACGAGCGGGACCATGACGCTGAGCACGGCGGCGGTCACCCCGTCGAGGAGCTGGACGATGACGAGCAGCAGCGGGCTGGTCACCAATGCAAAGAGGATGCCGCGAACGGGCAAGGCAGCGAAGCCGATCAGCAACAACGGGCGCCGCCCCCAGCTTTGCGCGCGGCGGCCGACCCACGGCGACAGGGCGGCGACGACGAGCTGCGGCACGACGATACAAGCGGCGATCAGCAGCGTCGCCCAGCGGCTCGAGCGCATGGTGACCACGCTGCCCATCAGCGGCAACATGGCCGCATTGGCCAAATGGAACAGCAGGAGACAGCCGGCGAAGATCAGCAGCGGCCGATTATGCATCAGCTCGCCCGGTTTGTTGGCCGGCGGTTTGTCGGCGCGCCGCCGCGGCAGGGCGCCGTGAGCCCGCTCCGGGTCGATCTCGCTCGCGGCGATCGAGCGCAACGCCAGCAGCGCCGGCACGAGCAACAGGACGGTGACGACAAAAACGGCGCGGGCGGACAGGAGATAGCCGCAGGCGCCCATCGCCGCCGCCGCGAGCCCGTTGCCGACCGCGGCGAAGCGGGCATTGCGTCCGAATCTTTCGCCGATCAGCGCGTGGCCGACGAGGCCGAGGCTGATCGCGGCCATCGCCGGGCCGAGCACGCAACTCGCGAGCGAATGCAGGACCGCCGCCGACAACACCATCGGGAAGATCGGCAAGGCTGCGTAAGCCAACGCGCTGACGCAGATGGCGGCGACGGCGATACCGCCGACCAGTCGTTCCGATCGGGCGGCATCGACCAGCGCTCCTCCCGGCATCTGGCCGATCAAGGAGACGAAGCCGGCCGCAGACAATACGAGGCCGATGTCGATCTGGGTCCATTTTTGCGTGGTGAGATAGACCGAGACGAACGGCCCGAAGCCGGTTTGCACGTCGGCGACAAAGAAGACAAACCAATCAAGCCCGCGCAGGCTGCGGCGGGAGGGAAGGAACGGCGGTTCGCTCCCGCCGCTCGGTTCGTGGAGCGGCCGTGCGGGTTCGTCTGCGATCCCACGCTGCGAGTCCGGCTTGTCGCCATAGCGGCGTGATGGTTCCGCAGACAGGATATATCTCCAGCACTGTTTGCTATTCGGGCAGCGGCTCGAGCTTGCCGAGCGCGCCAAGGACCACGACGGGCTTGCCCTCCTGGTATGCGGGTGCGGCGTTCACTTGGTCGCGGTTGAGTTCGAGTGTGATCCGCCCGCCCGGCTTGCCGGGCGCGGGAAAATGCAGCGCGTTCCAGTCGACGGCGATCTTACGGCTGCCGACGCCCAGGAAGCCGCCGAAGTCGATGATCGCGGCGCGCACCTGGCCGCGGCGGTCGACAAGCACGTCGACAATTCGTCCCATATTCTCGTCGGTGGCGCTGCGGACATCGCGGCCGAGAATGCTCTCGACCTCGTGCTTGTTGAGAATCGTCACTTCCGGTGTGACCGGATTGGCGGTCGCCGGCGCCGTGTTGTCCGGAGCGGCGCCATTCTCGGCAAGCGCCGCCGTGATGGCGACGGTCAGCGTCAACAACGCGGCGATCCCCATCGCTCTCCGATGATCCCCGCGCATGCCCGCCTCCTGTCGCCTCAAGCGATATGGTCAAGCCCACACCACTAAGCCGAGGAAGTCCCGCCGAGTTCCACACCAGGCGGACCGGCGCCAGGACCACCGGGCGGAATGGGAGAAATCGCACGCGGGAAGAATGGCTTATGAGGAATACACGACCGTCACCCGAATCCCGCCGCTGATCCTGGGCGTATCGAGCGAAACCGTATCGTTGTGGCGTCGGACCCGCAGATCAACGCGCGAGGACCCAAGCTGCAGGTTGCGCACCATCACCTCGTCGAGAAACGCCGGCAGGCGCGGGTTGCATAGCCGGATTTCGCCATGGAACGGGTCGAATTCCAGGCCGAGGGAGGCTTCGAGGAGCGTGAATGGAGTGGCGCTGGCCCAAGCTTGCGGCGAGCACGCCACCGGGTAGAGCGTCGGTCCGTGGCCGCGTTGTTGCTGAAAGCCGCAGAACAGCTCGGGCAGCCGCCGGTGGTCCATGTAAGTCGCGGCTCTGAACAGACCGTCGAACAGGGTTTCGACCGACCGCTTGTGTCCGTAGCGCGCGAGCCCCAATGCGATGAGCGCATTGTCGTGCGGCCAGACCGATCCGTTGTGATACGACATCGGATTGTAGCGGGCTTCTCCTCTCGCCACCGTGCGAATGCCCCAGCCGCTGAAGAAATCGGTCTGCAAGAGGCTTTTGGCGACGAGTGCCGACCGATCGGGCGCGGCGATGCCGGCGAACAGCACCTGCCCGGCGTTCGACGTGCGCACCCGGCAAGGATTTTTTGCGCCGTCAAGCGCAAGCGCGTAGGTCCCGATCTCCGCGCACCAGAACGCGCTCTCTAAGCGCGCGGCGAGACGTTCCGCTTCGGCCTCAAGCCTGCGCGCCGCCGCCTCGCGACCGAGCCGCCGCGCGCAGCGCGCCGCCATGCGCTTGGCGGCGTAGACATAGCCTTGAACCTCGACCAGCGCGATTTCGCCTTCAGCCAAGCGGCCGTCGGCATGAAAAATCGCGTCATGCGAATCCTTCCAGCCCTGATTGGTGAGTCCGCTCTCGCCGGCGCGCTTGTATTCGACGAAGCCGTCGCCGTCGAAATCGCCCGCACCGTCGATCCAGCCCAAAGCCGCCTCGACCGCCGGCCACAGCGCGCGGAGTGTTTCGAGGTCGCCGGTGCGCTCCGCATAGAGTCCGGCAAGCAGCACGAACAAGGGCGTGGAATCGACGCTACCGTAGTACAGCCCGAACGGCACTTCGCGCAGCGCCGCCATCTCGCCGCCGCGCATTTCGTGGAGAATTTTCCCCGGCTCGGCATCGGCGGGCAGATCGGTCGTCTTGGCCTGGTAGGCCGCAAGCCGGCGCAGCACGCCGAGCGCCACGTCCGGACTCCACCACAGCATCTGCAGCGCCGTGATCAGGCCGTCGCGACCGAACGTCGTCGAGAACCAGGGGATTCCAGCATAAGGATAGCGGCCCTGCGGGGTATCGGTCATGAGCATTTCGAGGTCCGCAGCCGAGCGGCACAGTATCTCATTGAACCGGTCGTTCGACGTTTCGACCGACGTGCGGTCGCGCGTCCATTCGCGCAGTTCGCGGCGCGCGGCGATGAGGCTGCGCAAGAACAGCGGGCGCGTGTCGGTTCGATCGCAGCTCACGGCCAGGAACAGCGGCCGCATCTCTCCCGGAGCGAGATGGAGATCGTAGACGGCGGCGTCAGTCGTAAGCCGGTCCGGCGGCGGATCGAAGGTCAGCGCCGTGCGCCGCACCCTGGCGTCGAGCCCGCGATAGATCAGCAGGACCTGGTCATCGCCACGAATCGTGGTGGCGGCGGTGCCGTGGCGCTCGCGGTGCGATCCACGGACCTCGAAGAGATCGGCAAAGTCGTTCTCGAACAGGATCGAAAGCTGCAAGTCGATCGCGCGGTCGCCGTAATTGCGCACGCCGAACCGCTGATAGGCGGTATCCCGCCACAGAAAGATCGTGCGCAATATGTGCACGGTGTCCTTTTCGAGGACAAGGCGCTGATCGGCGATGAGATCGGGGTTGGTCAGGTCGACGATGAATGCCGAATTGTCGTCGCGCAGATTGGAGCCGAGCAGCAGCGGCGGCGCCCCGTTCACCAGCACTTCGAGACGCGAGAGATAGCGCGTGTCCTGATGGAACAATCCGGCGGACCCGCCGCGTGACGCCGCAATATCGCCGCGGCTGTCGAGCACCACGAAAGTGTCGCCGTATTTGAGGGCGCGCGGGGGGCGAACGGACCGGGTGGCGGTGATGGCGAACGCCGCCTCGGAAGCCGTCGCCACTGCAAATGCCTGCACGGCAGTCTTCGGAGCGGTCTTGGGCGACATTGCGTCTCGTTTGGCTGTCGAGTTTTGCCGAATCTGTTGCGACACTGACGCAGAGACGGGTCTCAGGCCCCACAGCGGATGTCGCGAACTCACGCTGTACTGAGAACTATGCTATGAATCGCGACCGCCGACATCGCTGATGATTCTGACCCTGTCGTGGGTGATCTCGACATCGTCCCGAAGGGGAGCCGTCATTCGCAACGCACCATAGTTTATTTCGGAACGATGTTGCACCGCACCGTGTGCATGTCCGCATCTTTCGAGGTGCATGTCAGATCTAGCCTCTTATATAATCCCTTTTAGCCCCAATCAGTGCTGGACAGCGGTTTTAAAAAGGCAAACGTTGCCAAAAATGAGAGTTCCCGCAACGATGAAGAAATTTTCCTGGAGGAACTTGGAGCATCTTGTGCGTCGCAGTGCCTGCCCATCTGCACGCGTCGCGGCTCTCGTTGGAGAATGAGCGTTCCGGTGTCAGTCGGCGTGAGCAGTTGAGGATGCGCCGTATCGGGCGGGCGAAGTTTTACTCCGGCCAGACGGGCTCGGCGGCTTCATCCTTACCCACATCCTCACGAACATATGGTGTGTTTTGATCCAACAGAAACAACTGTGGCATTGTTGCAACGCCATTCGCATTTATCGCAGTTTTCCCCGTCAAAGGACCGTTTCGGCTTGTCATAAATAATTCATAAAGTCATACTGTCGCGAGTTGTGTAGGCCGACACAACCAGCGCTATGCTGGTCGACCGGGATCGATCGACGAAATCAAAAACGGTCGAAGCGGGGGGTGACATGAGCGGATTTCGGAGATTCGCTGGTATTTCCGCGGCGATCGTTCTCGGACTCGCCGGCGCCGCATACGCCACGGTCGCATCGGCCGACGACATCATGGTGATGAAGGCGCCGCCGGTCACGCCGGCCGTGCCGCCGACGTGCACCAGTGTTCCGGACTTTTTTCTCTCCAGTTGTATCTTGAGTTGGTACGGCATCACGGTCTACGGCACGATCGATGCGGGCGTTGGATGGGAGAGCCACGGAACTCCGTTCAATTCGACAGTGGTTACCGGCGACGAATATCTCCTCCAGAAGAACAGCAACCGCTCGCTCTGGCTGGCTTCGCCCAACGGGTTGAGCCAGTCGAACATCGGCATCAAGGGAAACGAGCCGATTGCTCCTGGATGGGCCTTCGTCTTTGATCTGGAGGCGGGATTTGATCCCTATTCCTTCCAACTCGCCACTGGACCTGGGGCGGTCTATGACAACCGCGGCGTGCCGCTCACCAGCCAGGACTCGAACGCCGATTCGAGCCGCGCGGGCCAGTTCTACAATTCGCTTGGGTATTTTGGCTTCAGCTCGCCGAGCTATGGCACGCTGACCATATTGCGGCAAAACGCGCTGACCTTGGACGGTGTTCTTGCCTACGACCCCTTGGGCGGTTCCTACGCCTTCTCGCCGATCGGATTCCAGGGGACGACCTGCGGCGTCGGCGATACCGAGGACTGCCGATTCAGCACCGCGCTGAAATATCGGGTGAACATCGGCCCGTTGCGGGCGGCGGCACTCTGGCAATTTGGCGGCTATGACCTGAACAACGCCTCAAACGGAGCGTGGCAAGGTCAACTCGGCGGAGACATCCCCAACCTGGGCGGCGGTGTGCTTTCGGTCGACGCAATCGGCAGCTATGTCAGGGACGCCGTGGCGGTCGCAGATACCGGCGGGTATACAGCAGCAGGGCCAAACGGATATCCATTAGGGCCGTTCTTGCCGCAGACTTTTACTGCCACGATCTCCGATGATACCAGCGTGATGGCGCTGGCCAGGTACGCCACCGGACCGCTCAAGTTGTTTGGCGGTTTCGAATGGATTCAGTATGCGCCTCCCAGCGATACCTCCACATCCTTTACCGATATTGCGGGAGACTGCGTCGCACTGGCTGGCGTTGGCTGTCTGGAGACGAACATCAACAATACGGCTTACGACGCCGGTGATAAGACCTTGTACGTATTTTGGACCGGAGCGAAATATGCCGTCACCACCAAGCTCGATTTGATGGCGGGATATTACCATTATACTCAGCCGGCTTATCAGGGTGCCATCTGCTCCGATACTTCTAAGGCGACGTGTAGCGGCGGGTTCAATGCCGTTTCGTTCGCCGTCGATTGGCGCTTTGCAGAGAAGTTCGATGCTTACGCCGGATTCATGTACTCGGAAGTGTACGGCGGATACGCGAACGGTTACCTCAATCGCAGCAACATCGACCCCACGGTCGGGATGCGCTTCCGCTTCTGAAACCCTGCAGGCGGGATTCTGCAAGATCGTACGCAACAATCCGTCGCAAAATCCCGCTTTTGCAAGCGATCGATTACCTCGCCGAATTGCCCGGCACCGAAGCGGCTTACGGTCGCGCTCTGCAGCCGTAGGCCGCCTCGTTATTGTACGGCAAGCTGATGCGGAGCAGAATAGGTCGCGCAGCCGGGCCGTTCGAGAAGAACGGCCCTGAAGACCAAGCGCTCCGACGGGCGCAAAAGATTTAGGGACGGGAACAATGGCAGTTGAATCGCCGGCGGTTCAGTCGGACGTCGCAGAGCCGTCGCCGGCCCGGTGGGGCCAGCTCGTTACCGGCGTGGCTTGCATGGTGATGATCGCCAATTTGCAATACGGCTGGACGCTTTTCGTCAATCCGATCAATCAGAAATATCATTGGGGCACTGCCGCCATTCAGGTGGCGTTCAGCATCTTCATTGCCACCGAGACGTGGCTGGTTCCGATCGAGGGCTGGTTCGTCGACCGGTTCGGCCCGCGATTCATGGTCGC
>JASHPW010000115.1 GCA_030037895.1 Xanthobacteraceae bacterium
TGCAAAGGCGCGGTGCTGGCTTACGCGACGACACTTTCGCCAATCCGGACGGCCTCATCGCCTATATCGCCAAGCCCCCTGTCGGCGCCCGCGTGCGTCCCGACCACTGTTGGTGTGAGCGTGAAGTAACGGATCTACGCTTGCACCTGCGCGGTCCGTCCGGCGGCGCGCGTAATCGCGCTGGCGAGATATTCGGGCGACTGGGCACCGGTGACGATGATGCCGCCGCCGAAGATGAAGGTGGGCACGCCGTCGATGCCGGCTTCCCTGGCGCTGTTGGCCTCGCCCTCGATGCGATCGACGTCGGCGTCGCTGGCCAAGAGCCGGCGCACCAGGTCGCCGTCCATGTCGCATGCGAGCGCAGCCTCGATCAGCGTCTTGGGATCGGTGAGGTCGGCCCCCTCGGAAAAGTAAAGCTCCATCAGCCGCTGCTTCATGCGGCCGGGATCGGTGACGCTGCGCGACCAAAGGATGAGGCGATGGCAGTCGAGCGTATTGGGCTGCCGGCTGATCTTATCGGAGGCGTAGAGCAGTCCCTCCATCGCGGCGACCGCGGCGACCCGCTCGGCGATCACATGATAGCGCTCGACGGAGCCGAACTTGGTCTCGATGTAGGTCTGCCGATCGATGCCTTCGCGCGGAATCCAGGGATTGAGAAAATACGGCCGCCAATTGACCTTGACCGCGATGTCGGGCGTGAGCGCGGTCGCCAATTCGAGCCGGCGTTTGCCGATGAAGCACCACGGACAGACGACGTCGGAAACGACATCGACGTGCACGGATGCGGGCGGTGAGGGGGTGGCGGCCATGAGTGAAGACCTTTAGTCGGGCGTGTAAAGCCTAGCGCATGTTGCGCGACGCTGCATCCACCTTTCCCTTGCGCGAATGAGGGGAACGGACTCCAAATAGTGTGCCGCTCAGCCGGCGGCAACCTCGCCCACCACTCTGGCGATGAGGGAATCCACATTGTCGGTCGGCTTGAGCGTCGCCAGCGTCACCGCCGCCTCGATGCCGGTACGCTTGCGATCCGGCGCCAGCATCGTGTGCTTGAGCACGCTGGCGATGCGCCGGGCGATGACGTGGGCGGCGCGCAAATCGGTCTCGGTGAACACGGCGAAGATGGAGTTGTCCGCCTCCCGGCAGGCGAAGTCGACCTGACGCATCAGCCGGCCCAGCAGCCGCGCGGCGTCGAGGCTCACGCGGCGGTCGCTCTGCGCGAACGAGAACCGCGCGATCGACAGGCCGATGCCGCGCTTTTCCGCATCGTCCACGGCGCGATTGAGGTCGCGCCAGAACGCCTCGTGGGCGAGAAGCCCGGTATCCGGGTCGATCATGCCCTTGGCGTCAAGCGATTTGAGCATGCGTCTGAGCCGTTGCGCAAAGGCGTGCAGGCGCACGAACGGAAGCAAGCGCTCGACGAGGCGCGCCGCGCCTTCGGAGCTGCGCTCGAGATTGGGCAGTTGGGCGGAAAACGCGTCGATCACGGCGGGATGGCCGCCGAGCACGGCGACCGGCAGGTCGCGGAAGCGCACGTCCTCGGCCAGCACGGTCAAGAGCGCTTCGACGATGCGCGGGCCGAAACCGTCGCCGATCACCATGCCGTCGATGTCGCGCGCGTTGAGCGCCCGCGCGGCGCTCTCGACGCTGAGCGCGCCGACCAGGCCGACGCGCTCGCCGACGGCGACCGAGAGCCCCGGATAGGAACGGCCGCGGCCGGCGACCAGTACGGTCGCTTCCTCGAGCGGGTCGTGCCCCGGCAATTCCGGCGGCTGTTCGCCGCGCGAGGTCAGCGTCGCGGTTCGACGCAGGACGGTGCCGTGCAGCGCGCGGATGCGCAACGCCGCACTCAGCCGCTGCGCCAGGCGCGCGGCCGGTGCGCTCGCGGATATCGCCAGCGCGTCCGGCAAGGACGCGGCGCCGTCCTCGCGGGTGCGGGCGACGACCGGAATAAACGGACCGCCGCCGGTTTTGAGTTGATCGTCGAGCGCGCGCGTCAGCGCGGGAGCGCGCTCGCGATCGCTGCAAGGCTCGGCGAGCACCACCGCTTCCGGCGCCACCGAGGCGACGGCCGCCGCCGCATCGGGCCAGTTCGCTTCAACGATCGGGAAGGCGCCCGCCGCGCGCAAAGCATCGACGAGACCGGGCGCCGGGCTGTCGGCAACGACGACAAACGGACCTTGCAGCGCCATGGCGGGATGCGGATTTTTCAGATGCCGCCTTAAATATGCCAAAGCGCTGTTAACGGGCCGTCAATGGCTCCTTTTGGGCGGCACGTCTCGGCGCCGCCGCAGTGCTCGGTTCGCCGCGGTCGCGAAAGGCGGCGACGACGATCGGGTTGAGGCCGACCGCTGCGAGCGCCGCCTGCATGGTGTCGCGATCGGCGACGTTGCCGATCAGATATTGACCGAGAAGGGGATTGGGCAGCGCCGCAAGCGTTGCGCCAAGGTCGATACGGCTGACGACGTCCTGAAGGTCGTGAAGCGGAAAACGATAGCCGCCGACGCTCACGATCCCCGCGGGCGGGCCGCTGACCACCATCGTTTTGGTGACGGAATCGACCCCGCAGGGATAGAAGCTGTCGACCAGGCCGCCGCTTCCGATCTTGAAACAGGAACGGCCGGAGCGTTCGCCGCCCGGGAGCAAGGACTGGTGCGGCACCATCGGCCCGCGCGCCGCCAAGGTGCCCGTTGCGGTTCGCGCCAATTCGGCAACCACGACCCCGTCCGTGCTCGCCCGCGGTGCCGTGACGGGACCGAAGGGGATGGGGTGCGGCCTGCCGTCGGCCCCGCGGCGGGCAGGAACAAGCGCGGCTTCGCCGAAAATCGAGATATCGACGAGGTCGGTGTTTGGTTCGTGCCAGGACGGGCTCATGGCAAGCCGATCCGGCGAACGCCAGGCCGCGATCACGGACGTCGGGCCGTCGTCGCCGTCGCCGCCGGCTAAGATGCCAGTCGCGGCCAAAGCGCAAGCGACGGCGCCAGGCAGGATCACCGTGCCGCAGCGATCATCCCGCCGCTGACGGGCAAGGATGCCCGGATCGAAGGGATGATGGAGGGCGAGCGCGCCGCCGCTCAGGAGCCACGGCACGAGGGTGAGACCGATGCCGGCGAAGGAGGAGGGGACGAATGTCGACAAAATGTTCGCGTTCTGCATGAGGCGGCTTTCGAGCAGCACGCCGAGCCCGCCGGCGAGCAGCTCGGCATGGTTGCGCGCTACCGGCACCACTCCGCCGGCGCCGACATCGAAGGTGACGGCAGCGACATGCGCGGCGGCATTGCTCTGCCGTTTGCGGTCGAGCGGCGTGATCGGGTCGGGCGTCTCCGCGTCGAACAAATCGTCGAAAGGCACCACGCCGTCGGGCAGGTTTGGTCCGAATCCGCACACGTAGCGGATGGAAAACAACTCCGCCGCCACGCGCAGGGCAAAGTGGCCGTGGTTGAATGCGCCGACGCGTCCGCAGGTGATCAGCGCCCGCGTGCCGATGCGCCCGAGCGCCGCGATGACGTCGGCGCGGCGCCATAGGAGCGGCAGCGGCGCAACGATCATTCCCGCCCGCAGCACGCCGAGCATTGCCAGGACATTCTCGACGATGTTGGGCAATTGGACGGCGACGATGGCGTCGGTCGGCAGCCCCATATGGCGCAGCCTCCCGGCGATCGCCGCGATCATGCGGTCGGCCGCGGCATAGGTGAGGCGCCGCGGCGCGCCATCGGTGAACGTTTCCCGGTTCGGCGCGTCAATGAGCGCGAGCGCCTCGGGCCGGCGCGCGGCGTGGCGGCCGAACACCGTGTCGAGGGTGACGTGGGCCTGGTCTTGCGCGAGCCCGGTCTGCGCCAGCACGGAATCGCCGAGGATCATGGCAGCGCCCGTTTCGGCCGATGCCACCAGGTTTCCGGTAGGTAGCCGAAAAGCGAGGTCCGCGCCGGATGCGCAATCGAGGTCCAACGCGCCACCCATTGCGCGGGAAGATAAAACAGCGGCACGACGTAGCATCCGGAGATGAGCACGCGGTCGAGCGCGCGCACGGCGGCGACGAAATCGGCGTGATCGCGCGCGCGCAGCAGCGCCGCGATCATCGCGTCGACCGCGGCGCTGCGCACCCCCATATAGTTGCGCGATCCCTGCTCATCGGCGGCGGCCGAGCCCCAATAGAAACTCTGCTCGTTGCCCGGCGAGAGCGATTGCTCCCAGCGGTATTCGATCATGTCGAAATCGAACGACAGCAGGCGTTGGTCGTACTGCACGGCGTCGACGAGGCGCACTTGCGCGGTGATGCCGGCGCGCGCCAGATTGCTGGACAAGGCGAGCGCCAGCCGCTCCTCGTCCCGGCTCGTCACCATGATCTCGAAGCCGAACGGGCGACCGCTGCCGCGCGCGCGCAACGTCGTGCCCTTGAGTTCGTAGCCGGCGGCCTCCAGCAAGGCGAGCGCCTTGCGCAGGCTGGCGCGGTCGCGGCCCGAGCCGTCAGTCGCCGGCGGCGACCAGGTGCCGGCGAGCACGTCGGGGCGCACCGCGTCGGCAAACGGCGTCAGCAGTGCGCGCTCGCGCGCGTCGGCGGGACGGTGGTAGGCGGACAGCTCCGAGTCGTCGAAAAAACTCGCGCTGCGCCGGTAAAGATCGAAGAAAAAGTTGCGGTTGACCCATTGGGCGTCGAACAGGAGCGAAATCGCTTCGCGCACGCGAATGTCGGCGAAGATCGGCCGCCGGGTGTTGAAGACGAATGCCGAGCTTGGCTTGGGCAGGCCGTTCGCAAATGATTCCTTGACGATGCGCCCCTCGCGCACCGCCGGGATGTCGTAGCCGGTCTGCCAGCGGCTCGGGTCGGTCTCGCTGCGCACGTCGTAGAGGCCGCTTTTGAAAGCCTCGAAATAGCTATTGGCGTCGCGGTAATAATCGAAGCGCAGCTCGTCGAAATTCCACAGCCCGCGATTGATGGCGAGCGCGCGTCCCCAATAAGTGGGATCGCGCTTGAGCGTGACGCTCCTGCCCGGATCGACATCGGCGACGATATAGGGGCCGCTGCCGATCGGCTTCGCCAAGGTCGTGTCCTCGAAGGTCGCGACATCGATTGCATGCTTGGGCAGCACCGGCATCAGTCCGAGGATCAGCGGCAATTCGCGGTCGTTGCCGCCGCCGAAGTCGAAGCGCACGGTGCGCATGTCGAGGATTTCGGCCTTGGCCACCTTGGAATAATAGGTGCGGTGGTTTGGCCGGCCGTGATCGCGCAAGAGCTGCCAGGAGAACACGACGTCCTCCGCGGTTACCGGCGTGCCGTCGGAGAAACGCGCGGCGGGATCGAGCCGAAAGGTGACATAGCTGCGCGCGTCGTCGGTCTCGACCGTGCGCGCGAGCAAGCCGTAGAGCGTGAACGGCTCATCATAGCCGCGCGCCATCAGGCTTTCGGTCACGTAGCCGTGGATCGCCTGCACGGCGAGACCCTTGACGATGAACGGATTCAAGCTGTCGAAGGTTCCGAGCACTCCTTGCACCAACCGCCCGCCTTTCGGCGCGTCGGGATTGACATAGGGGGCGGCCGTAAAGCCCTCGGGCATCAGCGGCGCGCCGTGCATGGCGATGGCATAACTCGGCTCCGCCGCCGCCTGCGCCGTGGCGCCGAAAAACGCGAACGGACCGCACAAAGCAAGCCGCAAGCCGAGGCTAGCGAGAGTGCGGGGAGTGAGTGCGGCGTGCAGCGTCACGACTAGAATTTGGCGCGATTCCGGTCCGTCGGTCGAGGACTGCAACGCGGGGCGCTGCCGGGCGGCTCAGCTCTGGCGCGCGATCAATGGCGTCTCGGCACCAGGACGGACGAGCTTTATCGGCCGGCTCAACTGGGCTATCTCAAGGATGATGTCGCCGGACCGGGTGTCACGCTGTTGCCTTAATCTGCGCCGAATGACCGTTGAGTAGGGGACGCCCGCGACATGGGGACGGGTATCAGTCCGACCGAGAGCGGACGATTGAATGTGCAAGTCGAACCAGATTTGCGCGCGGCAGCACGAACGAGGGACTGCATCTCATGACCTATTGGACCGCGTCGGCACCGGCAAGGCCGGTGAGCCGGCCGCTTGCCGCCATCACCAAGACTCTCGTCCAAAGCGTACCATTGACTATTGCGCTTGCCGTTGCCGCGGGTCAGTACGCATTCGCGCAACAACCCCAAGCCATAGCCCCTGCGTCCGCGCCGGCCGCGCCCGCGCACAAGCATAAGCCGGTCAAGAAGGCCGTCAGACCCGCCGCCAAACCGGCCACTCCGACCGCGCAGACCGCGCCTGCTGCGCAAGCACAGGCGCAACAACCCGCACCAGCCCCACAGCGGCAAGGGCAGGGCAGCGGCGAGCAGGTGCAACTGATCTACTCGCCGTGGACCAAATTCTGCCTCAAGGGGCAACCGGGACACCAGGATCCCAACGCCAAGCAGGTCTGCTTCACCGGCAAGGACGCCCGCATCGAATCGGGAATGCCGGTCGTTGCCGCCGTGCTCATCGAGCCCGAAGGGACGGACCGGAAGATTTTGCGCGTGACCTTGCCGCTGGGCATGCAACTCATTCATGGCACGCGCGTCATCATCGATCAAAACCAGCCTATGACCGCGCCCTATGTGATCTGCTTCACCAATGGCTGCATGTCGGATTACGAAGCCAATGCCGACATAGTCAGCAAGTTGAAGAAAGGCCAAGGACTTGTTGTCCAGGCGATCAATTCGACCGGCCAGCCGATCAGCTTGGTGCTGCCGCTGACCGATTTCGCCAAGGCCTATGACGGACCACCGACCGATCCCAAGGTCTTCGAGGAGCAGCAGCGCAAGCTGCAAGAGGAACTGCAGCGGCGTGCCGACGAAGCGCGCAAGAAGTTGGAGAGCGAGCAGGGCACGGCGGCGAAGCCGCAAGCCCCCGCTCAGCCCGCTCCGGCTCCGCAGTCCGGCAAGACGCAATAATCTGCGCAACGGCGCGCTGAGCGCGGCATTGCGCCTTCCGCAAGTTGGCGCGTCGGCGCCGAATTCATTAGTGCATCATCGCCGAACGCGGGTGATAGAGGCCGTTGTCGTCCTGCACGAAAACTTCCGCGACCTGCGCATGCCGGATCGGCTCGCCGCTGGTGTCGGGCAGCAGATTTTGTTCGGAAACGTAGGCGATGTACTCGGTGTCGTCGTTCTCGGCAAACAAATGATAGAACGGCTGATCCTTGTGCGGCCGGACTTCCGCGGGGATCGATTCGTACCATTCCTCGGTGTTGCTGAAGGTCGGATCGATGTCGAACACCACGCCGCGGAACGGATAGAGGCGGTGGCGGACGACTTGGCCGATCTGATACTTGGCGTTCCGAATCTTATCCATGGAGACGCAGCTTTTAGTTTTATTACGTGTCCGGACGGAAAAGCGGTTTCCGCTTTCCCCGGACGCGCTCCAACTTGCCTTGATGCAATGCTACGATTGTGGCGCGCCGCCGACGCAGTGCTGAACGTTTGTTCATAGCGCGTACCGTGCGGCCATGGCCGGGTCCTTGGCGGCGACGAGGCGAGCAAGGTCGACAAGCACCTTGGCCTGCTTCCACGTGGCGTCGTCCTGCATCTTACCGTCGATCATCACCGCGCCGCTGCCGTCCGGCATCGCGGCGATGATTTTTTTTGCGAACGCGACCTCCGCCGGATTGGGCGAAAACACGCGTTTGGCGATCGCGATCTGACTCGGATGCAGCGTCCAGGCGCCGACGCAGCCCATCAGGAAGGCGTTGCGGAACTGCGCCTCGCAGGCGGCGCCGTCGGTGAAATCGCCGAACGGGCCGTAGAACGGCTTGATGCCGGCGGCGGCGCAAGCATCGACCATTTTCGCGATCGTGTAGTGCCAGAGATCCTGCTGGGAGGCGGCGCGCGGCGCATCCGCGCGTGCGGCGTCGCCGGCGTCGGCCAGCACCTTGTAGTCGGGATGTCCGCCGCCGACGCGCGTCGTCTTCATCGCCCGGGAAGCGGCCAGGTCCGCGGGACCGAGACTGATGCCGTGCATGCGCGGCGAAGCGGCGGCGATCGCGGCGACGTTGTTCACGCCCTCTGCGGTCTCGAGGATGGCATGGATGAGGATCGGTTTTCTGACCGCGTGCCTGGCTTCGAGCTGGGCGAGAAGCTGGTCGAGATAATGGATGTCCCATTCCCCTTCGACCTTCGGCAACATCATGACGTCGAGCTTGTCGCCGACCGCGGCGACGATCTCGCCGATGTCGTCGAGCGCCCAGGGCGAATTGAGCGCGTTGACGCGCGTCCACAATCCGGTGGCGCCGAAGTCGCAGAGCTTCGCCATGGCGATGAAGCCCGCGCGGGCGGCCTCCTTGGCGTCGGCCGGGATCGCATCTTCGAGATTGCCAAGCACCACGTCGACCTCGCGAACAAGCTCCGGCACCTTGGCGCGCATCTTTTCGATATGCGGCGGCACGAAGTGGATCATGCGCTCGAGCCGGAGCGGCAGTTCGCGCAGCGGCGCCGGCGCCCCGATCGCGAGCGGCTTGAAGAAATTGCGCGGCAGCTTCATGCGAGGATCCTGGTGAACTGAACCTATCGCGTCACTCTAAAAATTCAGACAATGAAACCGTAAGACGAAGGCGAGTGCTTCGCCAAGCCGTTTTTCACGCCGGTTACGCTCGGGAAAATGGCGTTTATCATATCATTTCGCCGCGCATCAGGCGCGGTTGCGATGCCGGAGCGACGCCTTCGCGCATCACGGCGCGGCGCAACGGTCCGATGCGGTCGAGGAGGTAGAGCGAGAGGCCGCGGACGCCGTGAGCCGGAATGAAATCCGTGAGCAAGCCGCGATTCAAGAGGTCGATCGCGACGGCGCGGCTCATCACGTCGGCGCGGCGCCGCGCGTCGTAGCGCGCGAGCAGGCTCGGCGAACCGACGTCCACGTTCTGCCGGCGCGTGTCGGCGACCAGCTCGGCGAGCGTCGCCGCATCGCGCAGCCCGAGATTGAGCCCCTGGGCGCCGATCGGCGGCACCATATGCGCCGCCTCGCCGACGAGCGCGATGCGCCCGTGGGCGAAGCCATCGGCCGTCTCGACCGCGAGCGGGAACATGCCGCGGCCGTCCTCGACGCTCATCTTGCCGAGCAGCGAATGCGCGCGGCGCTCGATTTCGCCCGACAGCTCCGCGTCGGTGGCGGCGGAAAATTCGGCGGCTCGCGCCGGGTCGAGCACGCAGACGAGGCTCGATCGCCGGTCGGGGAGGGGGACGAGCGTGAACGGTCCGCTTTCGGTATGGAATTCGGTCGATATGTCCTGATGCGGCCGCGCGTGCGCAAGGTTGAGCGTCAGCGCCGTCTGCGGATAGCTGCGCCGATGCGCGCCGATGCCGGCCGCGGCGCGGCACAGCGAACGCTGCCCGTCAGCCCCGACCGCGAGCCGCACTCGCGCCGTGGCGCCTTCGGCAAGCGTGATGGCGACGCCAGCGCGATCGCTTGTCACCGCCGATGCAGCCGCGGCGATGCGGGAAAGATTTACCTCCGCCGCCCGCGCATAAAGCGCGGCCATGAGATGGCGGTTCTCGACGTTGTAGCCGAAGGCGTCGAGCCCGATCTCCGCGGCGGTGAACGTAACCTCCGGCGCGCGCAGGAGCCGCCTGGTATCATCGACGATGCGGATCGCCTTGAGCGGCGCCACGTGCGCGCGGCAGACGTCCCAAACGCCGAGGGTCGTGAGCGCGGTCACCGAGCCCGCGAGCAAAGCGGTGGTGCGGTGATCGTCCGCCCGGGGAGGGGCGATGAGCAGGGTCTCGACGCCCGCCGCAGCAAGCGCGATCGCGCTGACGAGGCCGGCGGGCCCGCCGCCGATGACCGCGACCTCGGCCGTAAAGCTTTCCCGCACGCCGCTCAACGCCACAACCTCGCAAGCCCCGACTGCCCCGCGATTAGAGCATGATCCGGAAAAGTGGAAACCGGTTTTCCGAAAAGATCATGCTCCACCAAAAAGCCGGAGCGGGATGACGACGCGAACATAAGTCATCCCGCTCTGGCGTCGAAAGATTAGCAAAGACAGCGAGATTGCGACAATCGTTCATTCTCCGTGTAGGGTAGGGTGATGGACCCAAGCCCACCCGACGCGCACCCGGCGGCGCGCACTGCGGCTGCTTTTTCGGTGCATGTTTTCACCGCCTGTGGCGCCGGTTGCGCGCTCCTCGCTTTGCTGGCGGCGGCGCGCGCAAAGTGGGTGGAGATGTTTCTCTGGCTCGGCCTCGCGCTCATCATCGATGGCGTCGACGGCACTCTTGCGCGCCGCGTGCGGGTGGCCGAGGCGCTGCCGCGCTGGTCGGGCGATGTGCTCGACCTTGTCGTCGATTTTGCCAGCTACGTCGTCGTGCCGGCCTACGCTATCGCTACCGGCGGGCTGTTGCCGCAATCGGTGGCGACGGCGCTCGGCGTCATCGTCTGCGTGACCGGCGCGCTTTATTTTGCCGACCGGCGGATGAAGACGCCGGATGGCTATTTCCGCGGCTTCCCGGCGCTGTGGAACGTGGTCGCGTTCTATCTGTTCCTGCTCAGGCCGGCGCCCTGGCTCGGCGCGATCGTGGTTGCGGTTTTGGCAGCGGCGACATTCATGCCCATCCATTTTGTCCATCCCGTGCGCGCGCACCGATGGCGCAGCCTCAATCTGGCGGTGCTGGCGCTGTGGGCCCTGCTCGCGTTGTTTGCGCTCCTGCAAGGCCTCGATCCGCCCATCTGGGTCGGCGCGGCGCTCACGGCGATCGCGATCTATTTCGTGATCGTCGGCCTGGTGCGCGGCGCCGGCTGATCCCTTGCGTCGCCTTCGCGACCACCTATGATCGCGCGCGAGCGGCGAGGGGGCCGCGACAGGAGCGGAAAATGGTTGCTGCGGTGCGCGTGCATAAGTTCGGCGGTCCCGAGGTCTTGACCTTTGAAGATATTACCATTCCCGCTCCCGGGCCGGGCCAGATCCGCGTGAAGCAACATGCCTGCGGCGTCAATTTCATCGACGTCTATTTCCGCGCCGGCGCGTATCCGCCGGCGGGGGGCCTGCCCTTCGTTATCGGCAACGAAGCCGCCGGCGAGGTCGTCGAACTTGGCGCCGGCGTCACCGAGTTCAAACGCGGCGACCGCGTTGCCTACCAGATTGGGCTCGGCTGCTACGCGGCCGAACGCGTGCTGCCGGCCGACCGGGCGATCAAGCTGCCGGCGAATATCAGTTACGAGCAGGCCGCGGCCATGCTCCTCAAGGGCATGACGGCGTCCTATCTCCTGCGCCGCACCTTCAAGGTCGAGAAGGGGATGAATGTCCTTGTTCATGCGGCGGCCGGCGGCGTCGGCCTCCTCCTCTGCCAATGGGCGAACCATCTCGGCGCCACTGTCATCGGCACCGTGGGATCGAAGGCCAAGGCCGAGCTCGCCCGCGCCAATGGCTGCCGTCACCCAATCCTTTACCGCGAGGAGGATTTCGTCGCGCGGGTGAAGGAGATTACCGCCGGCAAGCTGTGCGAGGTGGTCTACGACAGCGTCGGCAAGACGACCTTTCCCGCTTCGCTCGACTGCCTGCGGCCGCTCGGCATGTTCGCCAGCTTCGGCAGCTCGTCGGGCCAGATCGAGGCCTTCAACATCAACATCCTGCAGTACAAGGGTTCGTTGTTCGCCACCCGCCCGTCGCTCAACACTTACGCGGCCAAGCGCGAGGATTTGCTCGCCATCGCCGCCGACCTGTTCGCCGTGGTCGGCAGCGGCGCGGTCAAAGTCCCCATCAACCAGACCTACGCGCTGCGCGACGCCGCCAAGGCGCACCGCGATCTCGAAGGCCGCGCCACCACCGGCTCCTCCATCCTGGTGCCGTGAGCATCCACGACATTCGATGCGAATTTGGGGCTATTGGGCAACCTTCGGCTGGACCGTTCTCGCCTTCTTCGCCGGCCAGATCGTCGCGCTTGCGGCGGTCATGCGCTGGTGGCCGGGCGCATTGAAGTCGCTGGTCGCGACGCCTTATGACGGCGTCCTCATCACGCTGTTCCTGCTGATCTCCACGCCGATCACGATCGCCATCCTTGCGCTCGCCGTGCGCCTCGCGCGGGCGCGTATTTCCGACTATTTGGCGCTCACCTGGCCGCAGATGCGTTACGTCAAGACCGGACTGGTCTGCCTCATCGGCCTGATCGCCCTCGGCGATGCGTTGCTGTTCCTCGGCGGTCACGCCCTGGTCACGCAGTTTCAGATCCAGTCCTACAATTCGGCCGCCGCGGCGGGATGGCTTGCGGCCATGCTGGCGGCCACGATCATCGTGGCGCCGGCGGGCGAAGAGATCATGTTCCGCGGATTTCTGTTCCGCGGCTGGGCGCGTTCGGATCGCTCGGCGTGGCCGGCGATCGTCGCGATCTCGCTCATCTGGGCGGCGCTGCATGTCCAGTACGACTGGACCGGCATCCTGCAGATTTTCATTATCGGCCTGTTCCTCGGCTGGATCCGTTGGCGCAGCGCCTCGACGCTGCTGACATTCGTGCTGCATGCTTTGTTCAATCTCGAAGGCACGGTCGAAACGGTGCTGCACGCCCGATTCTTCTCCTGACCGCGCCGATCGGGCTACGTGCTCGGGCCGCCCGTGGCGCCCGGTCCGGAGGGGCCGAACATGCGGTCGAAAGCGGTCCCCGCGCCGGGATCTCCTCCCTGGCGCCGCGAGCGCGGTACGCCGATCACCGGCGCGGTGAAACGCGCGATGGCCGCGACCATGTCGTCGAGCGGCACGGTGCTGCCCGGCGTCTCGCTGACGATGGTTGCGAGCACGTTCATATCGCGCCGCAACAGCGAGTCGAGGGCGGTGAGCGTATGGCTGATGGCGCCGCGATGGTTGCCGGTGACCAGGATGAGCGGCAAGCGCAGCGCCATCATCACGTCGAGGATGGTGCGCTGCTCATCGAGCGGCACCATGACGCCACCGGGGCCTTCGATCAGCAGGATGTCGCGCCGCCGTTCGATTGCGCGTTGGCAAAAGGTCACGACGGCCTCGACATCGATGCCGCGGTCCTCGCGCCGGGCCGCCAGATTGGGCGGCAGCGCGGCGCGAAAGCGCCAGGGCGAAATGCGATCGATGGCTTCCGGCGAGAAGGGCAGACCAAGTGCCGTGAGCAGCACCCCGGGATCGCTCGCCCCGGCCTGCGCCGGGTCGAAGCCGCTCACGATCGGTTTGATGGCATCGACGTGGTGACCCATCTGCCGCAAGTATCGGATGAGCGAGGCGGCGACGAAGGTCTTTCCCACCTCGGTCCCCGTCGCGGTGATAAAAAGTGCGGTCACGACTCGACGTCTCTGGCGCGGCATGAAAGCGCCGAACGTCCGGCAATACCAGCGAAAACAACGCCGGCGTCCGCTGCGCCTCACGCCTTTTCCGGCCGTTCGCGGCGCATCTCAGAACGACGTCATGGGCATATAAACATCATGGGAAATGACAAGCGGCTCCTTGAGTCGACGGTGAGGAGCCGCTCGGCTGCGCGCCGCACGGCGGGGCCGGCCGAGGCCGGGAAACGTCCGACTGGGAAATAATGCAGGACGTGCAGAGATTGTTGCAATCAATTGAAATCTTGACATAACCACAATCGTTCCCCCAAGGCCGGCCATGATGGGAGCACGCGTGAAGCTGCCCGATCCTCCGCTTCTCCTGGTCACCGACCGCCGCCAAGCGCGGCGTCCGCTCGCCGACATCGTCGCGGCTGCCATGGCGGCTGGCTGCCGCTGGGTGAGCTTGCGCGAGAAGGATTTGTCGCAGGAAGAGCAAATCCTGCTGATGCGCTCGCTGCTGCCGGCGGCGCACGCGCATGCGGCAAAGCTGATGCTGCATGGCGAAGCTTCGCTCGCCGAACGCGCCGGCGCCGATGGCGTGCATCTGCCCTCCGGTGTCGATCCCGTGTCCGCCCGCGCGTTGATCGGTCCGGGCAAGCTCCTGGGGGTCTCGATCCACACGGTGACCGAAGCCGAGGCCGTCGATCCCGCCGTTGTCGACTATGCGCTTGCCGGCCCTGCTTTCGAGACCGCGAGCAAACCGGGCTATGGCCCCGAGATCGGCCGCAAAGGCCTTTATGATGTCGCGCGCGCCGCGCGCGTGCCGGTGCTCGCGATCGGCGGCATCAATACGGCGCGCGTCGGCGAACTCGTCGCTGCCGGCGTTGCCGGCGTCGCGGTGATGGGCGGCGTCATGCGCGCGGCCGACCCGGCGCAAGAAGTTTCCGCGCTCATCGCGACGCTGACAGGCTCGTTCGCTATCCGCGGGCGCGATAGGTGCTGACGCCCTGTTCGGGCGCCCACACCCCGGCGGGAAGTCTTCCGGCTTGCCAGAAAACGTCGATCGGCATGCCGCCGCGGGGATGGAAATAGCCGCCGATGCGCAGCCATTGCGGCTGCAACAGTGCCACGAGCTTTTTCCCGATCGCGACCGTGCAGTCTTCGTGGAACGCGCCGTGGTTGCGAAAACTGTTCAGATAGAGCTTGAGCGATTTCGACTCCACGAGCCAGCGCCGCGGCAGGTAATCGATGACCAGCGTGGCGAAATCCGGCTGGCCGGTCATTGGGCACATCACGGTGAATTCGGGAAAGGTGAAGCGGGCGACATAGTTCGTATCCGGATGCGGGTTGCGCACGCGGTCGAGAACCGCCGCGCTGGGCGAGGCCGGGGTCGCCACTGGTCGGCCGAGCTGGAGCGGCTTTTTTGTCATGGCGTGATTGTAGCCCGATGAATTCGGTCCCGCGACGCTCCGGCAACGCCGCCGGTGGAGAAGGGAGGATTTGTCGCCAAACAATTCATGCGCTTAAGAGCGGAAACGGCGATGTGGTGATTCGCATAAGACATATTATGGAATATCTCCATTGACCCCAGTGAATTCGGGGCTTTCGGTAACACCGAATGTCATGCCGTCGAACGCGGGCTCGACATGCGCCGGCAGCTCCCTGCGCAGCGCCTCGTAGTCGAGATCGGCGTGCAGATTGGTGAGGATGGCGCGGCGCGGCGTGAGCCGCTCGATCCATCCGAGCGCGTCGGCGAGCGAGAAATGGCTGGGGTGCGGCCGGTAGCGCAGCGCATCGACGATCCAGACGTCGAGGCCGGCCAAAGCCGCGGCGCTTTCGGGCGGCATGCCGGAGAGATCGCAGGAATAGGCCACAGTGCCGAAACGGAACCCGAACGAGACAATGTCGCCGTGCTCTTGCAGGATCGGCAGCGCCGCGATGGACCCGCCCTGCCCGGCGACGGCGACCGGGCGGCCGGCGGCCAGCCGGTGCTCGCGCACGATCGGCGGATATTCGCTGCCGGGCGGCGATTGAAAGCAATAGCCGAACCGGCGACGCATCACGTCGGCGGTCCGTTCATCGAGGTAGACGTCGATCGGCTGCCGCTGCTTGATGAACAGCGCGCGCAGATCGTCGATGCCGTGGGTGTGGTCGGCGTGCTCGTGGGTGTAGAGGACGCCGTCGAGCCGATCGACCTCGGCGTCCAAGAGTTGCTCGCGCAGGTCGGGCGGCGTGTCGATCAGGACCCGGGTGACGCCGCCGGCGCCGTGCCGCTCGATCAGGAGCGCGGTGCGCCGCCGGCGGTTCTTCGGGTTTCTTGGATCGCAGGCGCCCCAGCCCAGCGCCGGCCGCGGCACGCCGCCGGAGGATCCGCAGCCGAGGATGGTGAATTTCAGCGTCATGCCCTGCGGTCAAACGTGCACGGATCGCATCGGCGGGCCGACGCCGTCCGTTGCCGGCGGGCGCGACACCTTGGCGAACAGGCGGAAAAAATTCTCGGTCGTCGTCCGCGCGATTTCCTCGAAGCTAACGCCGCGCGTCTCGGCCAATACCTTGGCGACCTCGACCACGTAAGCGGGCTCATTGCGCCGGCCGCGAAAGCGTCCGGGCGCGAGATAGGGCGCGTCGGTCTCGACCAGGATGCGATCGGCGGGCAGCTCCGCGGCAATGGCGCGCAGCGCCGCGGAGTTCTTGAAGGTCAGGATGCCGGTGAAGGAGATGAAGTGCCCGAGCGCGATGGCGCGCCGGGCGAGATCGCGCCCGCCGGTAAAACAATGCAAGACCGCGGCGAAGGCGCCCTTGCCCATTTCCTCCTCGAGGATGCGCGCGGTGTCGGCCTCAGCGTCGCGCGAATGGATGACGAGCGGCAATCCGCTTTGGCGCGCCGCTTCTATGTGGGTGCGAAATCCGAGCTCCTGCGCGTCGCGCGGAGAATTGTCGTAATGGTAATCGAGCCCGGCCTCGCCGATCGCCACGATTTTTGGATGCCGGGCGCGGGCGACGAGATCGGCCGCCGTCACATCCAGTTCTTCGTGCGCGTAATGGGGGTGCGTGCCGACCGAGCAGGAGACGTCGGCATTGCGCTCCGCGATCGCAAGCACCTCGGCGTGGCGACGGACGCGCGTCGAGATCGTGACCATGCGCGCGACCCCGGCGCTGCGGGCGCGCGCGGTGACGGCGTCGAGCTCGGCGGCAAAATCGGGAAAATCGAGATGGCAATGGCTGTCGATGAGCATGGCTATTGGGCCGCGCCCGCTTCGGCCTCGACGTAACGCGGGAAAATCGGCACCGGCGCGGGAAGTTTTACACCCGCGGCGATCCGGTGCGGCCCGCCGAGGAACGAGAACAGCCGCTCGCGGTGCGGCACCGCCAGAAAGTCGAGCAATTTGCCGGCCGAAGCCGGCATGAACGGCTGCGCCAGGATGGCGATCTGCCGCAACGCCTCCGCGGTCACGTAGAGGATCGTGCCCTGGCGTTTCGGATCGGTCTTGGCCAGCGCCCAGGGCGCCTCGCCGGCGAAATAGCGGTTGGCCTCGGCGACCACGGCCCACACGGCATTGAGCACGTGATGCAATTGCTGGGTCGCCATCGCGTCGCGCGCCTTGCCGACCATGACGTCGGCGGCATCGAGGATCGCCCGGTCGGTCGGGCTCAATGCGCCCGGCTCCGGCAACACGCTGGCGAAATCGCGCGCCACCATGGCAAGAGAACGCTGCGCCAGATTGCCGAGATCGTTGGCGAGATCGGCGTTGATGCGGTTGACGATGGCATCGTGGCTGTAATTGCCGTCCTGGCCGAACGGCACCTCGCGCAGGAAGAAATAGCGCAAGGAATCGACGCCGTAGGCCTTGGCGAGAGCGAACGGATCGATCACGTTGCCGACCGATTTCGACATTTTCTCCCCGCGGTTGAACAAAAATCCGTGGGAGAAAATGCGCCGCGGCACCGCGACGCCGGCCGACATCAGGAAGGCCGGCCAGTACACGGCGTGGAAACGCACGATGTCCTTGCCGATTACGTGCAAGTCGGCCGGCCAGTAGCGGCGGAACTTTTCACTCTCGGTATCGGGATAGCCGACGGCGGTGATGTAGTTGGTGAGCGCGTCGACCCACACATACATCACATGCCGGGAATGACCGGGCACCTTGACGCCCCAATCGAAGGTGGTGCGCGAAATCGACAGATCCTGCAGGCCGCCGCGCACGAAGCTCATAACCTCGTTCATGCGTTCCTTCGGCAGCACGAAATCCGGATGACGCCGGTAAAGGTCGAGCAGTTTGTCCGCATAGGCCGACAGGCGGAAAAAATAGCTCTCCTCCTCGACCCATTCGACCGGCGTGCCGTTCGGGCCGAGACGTTGACCCGCCGGGTCGAGCCGGGTCTCGCTTTCGTCGTAATAGGCTTCGTCGCGCACCGCGTACCAGCCGGAATACTTGCCGAGGTAGATGTCGCCCGCCGCCTGCATGCGCTCCCAGATCGCCTCCGAGGCGCGGTGATGGCGCGGCTCCGTGGTGCGGATGAACTCGTCGTTCGAACAGTTGAGCATGGCCACCATGGCCTTGAAGCGGGGCACGTTGCGCTCGACGAGCGCGCGCGGCGTCATGTTTTCCCTGGCCGCGGTTTGCAGCATCTTGATTCCATGCTCGTCCGTGCCGGTCAGGAAGAACACGTCATAGCCGTCGAGCCGCATGAAGCGGGCGATCGCGTCGGTGGCGATCGCTTCATAGGCGTGGCCGATATGCGGCGCGCCGTTCGGATACGCGATCGCGGTGGTGACGTAATAGGGCTTGGCAGCCATGTGGTTTTGCGCCGCGGTTCGGTGCCCTGACCTGAAGGCGCCGTTGCGCCGTTCTAAACGATCAAAGGCCGGGCGAAGCCCGGCCAGGACGGCGCATAGGTATCAACCGCGCGTGGCCTCGGCAAGCAAGTTGAAAGCGCTGAACACCAGGGGTTTCCGCTCCAAATTGTAGGTTTCGGCGTCGCGTGCCGCCTGATTGATCCGCTCCCAGGCCTCGGCCAGCCGCGCCAGCCGGTCGATCTCACGGTGATCGCGGTCGAGGCGCTGCGCGAGCCAGGCATTGACGGTATCGACGAAGGCGGCGAGCGGTTGCGGATCGGTCCCGGCGAGCGCGTCGCCGAGCGCATGCAGCGCCTCGGCATTGAGCGCCGGCAGCCGATCGAGCATGTCGAGCGCGCGCTGGCGCAGCGCCAATGCGTCCGGATCGAGGAACGCCACGGCGCGCGCGACGCTGCCGTCCGCGGCCGCGGCGGCCGCGGCAATGTGCGGATCGGTCGCCGAACCCTGCACCGCGGCGGCGAGCGCAGCCGCGACGTCGGTCGGCGCCAGAGGCCGCAGCGTGAGAATGCGGCAACGCGAGCGCAACGTCGCCGGCACGCGCGCCGCCGAATGACTGACCAGGAGCAACAGCGCGCGCTGCGGCGGTTCTTCGAGCACTTTGAGGAGCGCATTGGCCCCGAATCGATTGAGTTCATCGACCGCATCGACAATGGCGATCCGCCAGCCCCCCTCCCCGGCGGTCGCGCCGAAAAACGCGACCGTTCGGCGCACGTCCTCGACGGCGATCTGCTGTCGCAGTACGCCCTTTTCGTTGGCCGTGCGCTCGAGGACGAGGAGCCCGCTATGGGCCTGCGCGGCGATCCGGCGCGCCGCCGGATGGCGCGGATCGACGGCGAGCGAGGTCGCGGCCTCGACCTCGAGCGCGGCCGGGTTTGGATGCGCGAGCATGAAGCGAGCCATGCGGTAAGCGAGCGTCGCCTTGCCGATGCCCTTCGCGCCCGCAATGAGGAAAGCGTGCGGAACGTGTCCGCTGCGATAGGCGGCAAGGAGTGCGGCTTCGGCGCCGGCGTGACCGAACAGGAGGTCGGTCACGCGCGGGTGCGGCGCTTCGCCGTATTCGTTGTCCCGCGGACTCATGTGGCCACGTTTGCGAAGGTCAAGGGAGCCATTGCCGGGTCGAGCCTCAGGTTCACGGCGCTCCATACGCGCTTGGCAACCTCCTCCTGGGTCGCATCGGCATCGATGATCACACAACGCTCCGGTTCCGCCGCGGCCAGCGCCAGGTAGGCGTAGGCGAGTTTTTCGTGAAATTCGCGTTTTTCCGCCTCGAAGCGATCAGGTCTTGAACCGCCGCGCCGCCGCGCCGCCCGCTCCAGTCCCACGGCGACGGGCATGTCGAGCACAATGGTGAGGTCGGGTTTAAGATCGCCGAGGGATATGCGCTCGAGCGCCTTGATCAAGCGCTCATCCACCTTGCCGAGGACCCCCTGATAAATGCGGGTGGAATCGGCGAAGCGATCGCAAACGACCCATTTGCCGGCCTCGAGCGCCGGCAGGATCGTATACCTGACGTGGTCGTCGCGCGCGGCCGCGAACAGCATGGCCTC
>JASHPW010000011.1 GCA_030037895.1 Xanthobacteraceae bacterium
GGATCATACGCTCAACGAACTCGGCTCTGACTCATCGGCTTGATCGGATCGAACGTGCGCCTGTTCTTCGGCTCCTGTTTCACATTGATCCTTGCGTCCGCCATCGGGCTTGGCGCGACATGGTTGACGCTGACGCGCGGCATCGCTTTCGGCGCGCTGACGATCGGCGCCTGGACCGCATGGCCGAAAAGCGGCTCGGTCGACATCGATCCTTACGCTCGCGCCACCATCGCCCGCACCGGCGAACTGCCGATCGGATTGGGTGACGGCGTCGCTTTTTACGCCCGCACCGACGACCAGGGAAACATGCTCGACGGCCGCTGCGGCTTCATCGTCAGCGGCATGACGCCGGCGGCGCGTTATTGGACGCTCACGCTCTATGATCCCGGGGGCCGGCTGGTCGCCAACACGATCGACCGCCACGGTTTCACCAGCGCCGAAATCGTGCGCGACGCCGACGGCCGCTTCGCCATCCATGTCGCGCCGCGCGCGCGGCCGGGAAATTGGCTGCCGACCGGCGGGATCGAGCAATTCGTCCTGGTGTGGCGCCTCTACGACACGCCGATCGGCGTGGCCTCGGGGACCACGAAGGAGGGACCGATGCCGGCAATCGTGCGCAAGGGCTGCTCATGATCGTCCGCGGCATGTTGTGGATTCTCGCCGCCCTCATGCTCGGCGGCATTGTCCACCTTTCGACCGTGCTGGCGATGCCGGAGGCGGCGAAACAGGACGCCTATGCGCGGCTGGCGCCGCTCGCCCCGGTCAACGCCGTGGCGCCGCTTGCAGCGCCGACCCCGCAGGCGACGATCATGCCGTTCATGGACCCGGCCTTTGCCGTCGCGGTTTGCCGGTACGATATTTCGAGCCGGCCGCTCAAGCTCAACGCCCCGGTGAGCCAAGCCTACACGTCGGTCACCTTCTACACGCGCAACAGCGTCGCCTATTACGCGATCAACGACCGCGCCGCCGGCCGGCGCGCGATCGAGCTTGATCTGATGACCGCCGCGCAGCATGCCCAAGTGCCCGAGGAGGAGGACGTCACCGCCGCCGACCGATTGATCATCGAGTCGCCGACCAATACGGGGCTCATCGTATTGCGGGCGCTGGCGCCCGAGCCCGGACTCATGGCCATGGCGCGGCACGCACTTGCCGGCGCGCAGTGCCGCCCCGGGGACGTGCAGCAATAGATTATTTGATGACCGGCGTCCCTTTCGCCGCGACGTCGGGCGGCCTTGCGGCAAAAGGCGGAACCGGAACCAATTGATCGGCCGCGACCTGTTGCTGCAGTTGCCGGAGCGCCAGGTCGGCCTCGGCGGCGACGTTTTCCGGTTCGGTCGCCACCAGATGATCGAGCGCGAAGCGGTAGCCGGCGCAGCGCTGCATCAGCGACTGATGCACCCAAGCGATGGTCAGGCTGTTCTCGCCGATCCGCGCCAGCGCGTTGAGCCGCTCCGGCGGGCTGAGATCGGCGATGTAGTGCATGCTCTGCTCGCGGCGGTGGTCGATATCGACGACCCGGTGCGCGACGTCGAGGAACGGACCGATGCGCACCACGTCGTTGCGGATGTCGTCGATCAGCTTGTCGTAGCGTCCGGTCGTCGAACTAAAGCCGGCCGCCAGCAAATGCCGGTAATAAGCGGTGGGATCGAACGTCCACAATTCGCGCTGGAACCGGCGCTTGATGCCGTATTCATAGAGTATCGCGTCCCAGCGCTGGCGGTCGTAGGGCGGCTCGATCAGCGCAAAGGCGAGATCGCGCAGGGTGCGCTCATCGTCGGTCAGGTTGTTGGTCGACACCGGCGCGCCGGCGTGCGCCGCGGCGTCCCGCCCGACCCAGGCATGGATGTCGTTGGTGACGAAGGTGTCATGCAGTTGGCCGAAATCGCCGGTGCTGGAGCATCCGGCAAGTGCCACGAGGGCGAGGACGGCCGGAAGCGGCAGCTTGGTCTTGCCACGCCGAGGGGTTCGCGGCGGCATCGATGCGGCGGCGTTCAGCGGCGCCGCAAGCGGCGGCGGCCGCCATTGTCCGCCGGCGGATGGGTGTGCGGTTCGGCGTCCTTGGCGCACGGATCGCCGTGCCGCTCGATCCTGATGACGGGGAGAATGATCACGGTCGCCGATTTGTCCGGCAGGTCCGCGCGGCCGAAGCGCACAATGCGCCCCTCGTCGGGGAATTTGACAACGTTGCCCATTGTCGCGGTCAGTCATCGTCCGCTGCCTCGCAACAACGGACCCCTGCCCCGATGCGCGCGCATCGGCCTCGCTACAACTAAGCCGCATGCAAGGTTAACGCTCCGCTAACGGCAAGAACCTAGGCTGATTGGCCGCTCGGCGTTGCAATCGAGTCACGGTCATGGAAAGGCAGAGGCTATTCGGCTTCGAGGGCTTCACGGATCTCGGCCTGCGGAGCGGAGCCGAAATGCGTCCGGTCCTGTTGCGGGTCCTGACGGACCTTTATGTGCAGAGGCTCAGGCATACGGCCGACGAGGAGCGCCATTACAGCGAACTGGCGCTGCGACTGCTCGACGTCGTGGATGTGCCGACGCGCATCGCGGTGGCGACGCGGCTCGCCCGCCATCTCGCGCCGCCGCTGCCGGTGCTGCGACGGCTCGCCGGCGATCTGCCGGAAGTCGCCGCTCCGCTGCGCCCGCATCCCTTGTTGCAACCGCCCACTTCGGCCAATGAAGCCGCGCCGCTTTCTGCCGCGGCGGCCGGTGCTGCGGACGACGGCGTGGACGGAGAAAACACATTTGACCTTGCTTCCGGCATGATCGATCGGGCCACTGCGGGCGAACTCAACGAATTATTCTTCGCCGCGGATGCGAACGAGCGGCGCCTCATTCTCTTGAGCGTGGACGTTGTCGTTCCAGCCGAGGCCGGACGTGTCGGCGTTTCGCGTGATCCGTCCATCGGCCAGCGGCTGGAGGCGGCGGCGCTCTCCCGCAGCCACGAGGATTTCGCGCACCAGCTCGCGCTCGCGCTCCACATTGCGCGCGAGCAGGCCCAACGCATCGTGCGCGACGATCTCGGTGAGCCGGTCGTGGTGGCGGCAAAGGCGCTCGGCCTGGCGCGCGACGTGCTGTATCGGATTCTCCTGTTCCTCAATCCCGCAGTCGGCCATTCGGTCGAGCGCGTCCACGGACTCGCCGCGCTTTATCACGAGATGACGGCGGCGGCAGCGGCGGACATGGTCGCTATTTGGCAGGCGCTGCCGAGGAACGAACGAGCGGAGGTGAAATATCAGCCGTTTGCCCGCGACAGCGACGCGCGCTGGCGCGCACGCGCGGCAACGGCGGCGCAGCGCGGTCCTGCCGTCCCGCGAACCGGCGGGCGTCGCAACGCGTCGTGAGCCGCGGCTCCTTAACCGGCCACGATGTCCAAGAAATTTCGTCCGGCGCGGTCCTCGACCTCGACGATCCAGACGTCGGGATCGAATTTCACCTCGCGTGCGAGATAAGTCTCGACCGCGGCATCGAGCGCCGGCTGCACAGCCAGGCTCGGCGCGAACGCGCGCGCGGCTCCCTGTGCGGCGTCGAATGCGCTTTGCGGGGCCGGACCGAACAAATCCGAGGTGCCGTCGAGCCTGCTGATGCGAACGAAGACCGCGCCGGCCTCCTCGGCGCCGCGCCGGCGCACCACGGCTGATACGCCTTCGACCTGACAGCGGCGCAGATAGGCGGCAACCCAAAGCGCGGTCTTGAGGCGCATCGCGCGGCTCGCATCGGTCCGTCATTCGCGGGCGCGGCCGCAGGCCGCGGGCCCGGAATTCATAACCCCGGAAAGCGCGGTTTGCGAAGTTTCAATTTCCATCCGACCGACGGCGGCTTAAGGATTCCGGGCTCCTCGCCGCGCTTGTTCATCAAGCCGGCCACTTTGGGCCGGCCGCATTGGCCCGGCTCCCGGAGCGACGCCTACTCCAGCGGATGCCCGATCATGGCGGCAAGTTCGCTCATGAGGCGGTCGGAGAGTCGGCCGGTCACCGGCAATTTGTGCTCGCGCTCGAACTTTTCGATCGCGGCGCTGGTCGGCTTGTCGAGAACACCGGTGGGTTTGATCTGGCCGTAGCCAAATTCGGACAGCGCCCGCTGCACGGCCGTCACCCGCGTTGCCGTCCCGATTGAGGAGGCAATCAGTTCGGCGATCGGATCATTGGGCCGCGCCGCGCCTGTTTGCGGCGCGCGCGCGACGGCCGGCGAATGCGCGCCCGTCGTCACGCCGGCGGGCCTGGACGTGGTGGCGCCGCCGGCGCTGGCCATCGGCGGGGGCGGCGCGGGATTGGCGAAGAATGGCGCCCGGTACGAACCTGATTGCAGAAAAACCGCATTGACGATGATGACGAGGCTCGCGACACCCGCGCCGAGAATCGCCAACGTATCGACCGGACGACGCGCGGCTTTCGCCCACATCCAAAGTCCGATCGACGCGGCGGCGCCACCTGCGCCGGCGCTCGGGCGGCGAGCGTTGCGGCGATCACGCACTTTTCTTCACCCGAATATCGGTCCGCCATGCGGGATCTTCGTGCACCGTCACGGAGCTCGCCTGCTGAGCCGTCGCGGCGATCGGCATATGAACCGGCAAATGGCTCGTCAGGTCGGCTGGAATTCGCGCCGTTTGCTGCTTCGGCGGCCGCGCGCGCTCGCAATCGAGCGGCAGACGCACGATGACGCGTGTCCCCTCGCCGACTCGGCTGCGGATGTTCATCTCGCCGCCGTGCAGCCGCACCAGCCCCTTGACGATGGAGAGACCGAGACCGGTGCCGCCGTTGCGGCGGTCGTAAGAGGCGCGGGCTTGAAAATACGGCTCGCCGACGCGCGCGAGATCCTCCTCGCTGATGCCGATGCCGGTATCTTCTACCACGAAGGCGATGGCGGCCGCTTCGGCGCGGGCGCTGATCGTGACCCGGCCGCCGCGGTCGGTGAAACGGATTGCGTTGGAGACGAGGTTGAGGAGAATTTGATTGAGCGCGCGCTTGTCCGCGATCATGTTCGGGAGATGGTCGGCGACCGTTTTATCGAGCTGAACGCCCGCCTCGCGGGCGCGCAACGCCAGCAGATCGCAGCAACCGGAGACGACCTGCGCCGGCGCGAAGGGCTCCGGCGTGATCGCAAAATTGTCGGTCTCGATTTTCGACATATCGAGAATGCCGTTGATGACGGCCAAGAGGTGGTGGCCGGACTCGTTGATGAGGCCGGCATATTCATGGCGGCGCGCGGCATCGAGCATCAGCGCCGATTCCTTCGTCAACATCTCCGAGAAACCGATGATGGCGTTGAGCGGCGTGCGCAATTCGTGGCTCATGGTGGCGAGGAAACGGCTCTTGGCGGCATTGGCGCGCGCGGCCTCCGCGTGCGCATCCTCGAGCGCCTCTTCCTGCCGCTTGCGCTCGCTCACGTCATGCAGCACGGCAACGACCTCGCGACGCGCCCGACCATCGGCATCGACCGCCATGGGCTCGAGCGGCCGACAGCGCATCTCGACCCACACGAATTGCGCGGCCGGGCGGCCGTCGGCGTCGAGGCGCTCGCGCCGCACGCGAAATTCGACGCAACGGCTCTGTCCCAGTGCCGCAGCATCGCCGAGGGCGGTCAGATAAGCGGGACGGTCGGCGACATGAACGCGGTCGAACAGACCCTGCCCGTGCAGATCGACGATGCGGCAGCCGAACAACGAAGCGGCGGCCGGCGAAGCGAACA
>JASHPW010000116.1 GCA_030037895.1 Xanthobacteraceae bacterium
GCGGATGAGCAGCGAGGTCCAGAACGGCAGCACGGTGAGCACGACCAGCACCGCCTGCCAACGCCGCGGCGCGCGCGAGCCGCCGAGCAGGTCAGGAATGACGAACTCGCCGACGATGGGGATGAAGCACAGCAGCGCGCCCGCCAGCACGCCGGCAGACGACAGCGGCAGGGTGACCAACCAGAAGCTCTTCCAGCGCGGGCAGCCGAGATCGGCTGCCGCCTCAAGCAGCGATTCGTCCAGCCGCTCGAGGCTGGCGTAGAGCGGCAGCACCATGAACGGCAGATAGGAATAGACAATGCCGATATAGACGGCGGTATCGGTCGCGAGCCAGGCCGGCGGCTCTTTCACGATCGCCAGCGCCAACAGCAGCTGATTGAGCGGGCCGTCGCGCTGCAGGATGTTCATCCAGGCATAGATGCGGATGAGCAGCGAGGTCCAGAACGGCAGCACGGTGAGCACGACCAGCACCGCCTGCCAACGCCGCGGCGCGCGCGCGATCGCGTAGGCGATCGGATAGCCGATGACGAGCAGAATGAGGGTGGAGAATGCGGCGATCTCGACGCTCTTGACGTAGGACAAGACGTAAAGCGGATCGGAGCCGATGAGCAGGTAATTGTCGAGCGAGAGCCCGGTGAAAAAGCCGGCGATGCCATGCCACCCCGCCGCGAGATCGAGCACCGGGCGGTACGGCGGCCGCGCGATCGCCGTCTGCGACAGGCTGATCTTGAGCACGATCAGAAACGGCACCAGAAAGAAAGCGATGAGCCAGGCACAGGGAATCCCGAAGACGAGCTTTTGCCAAAAGGAATGTCGCGGTGCTCGCTTCATGCCGTTGTCTTTGTCGCCTCGCTCCTCGCCGGCGCCGGCCTAGCGCGTCAGCACGGTCGCGGCCTCGGGCGGCCAGCTCAGCCATACCTGTTCATCGGGCGCGATGGCGCGCTCGCCAAAACCGCCGCTGTTGGCGATCACCGCCCGCACCTGCGAGCCGTCGCGGATGCGCAATTTGTAGCTCGACAGATCGCCGAGATAGCCGATTTCGACGACCGTCCCGGCGATTCGATTATCCAGGCCCGGCAACGGCGGCTCGCGGGCGATCCGAATCTTTTCCGGCCGCACCGCCATCCAGACGATCCGCCCCGGCTCGGCATCGACCGCCCGTGCCACGCGCAAATTGCCGGCCGCCGTGCCATCGACGCTGAGGCAATCGTCGCTCAGACGGCCCTCGAACAGGTTGATGTCGCCGACGAAATCGGCGACCCAGCGCGAGTTCGGCTGCTCGTAAATCTCGGCCGGCGGCCCGGTCTGCACGAGCCGGCCGCGGTCCATCACGCCGATGCGGTCGGCCACCATCATCGCTTCGCTCTGGTCATGGGTGACGATGACGAAGGTGAGGCCGAGCTGTCGTTGCAGCTCCATCAGCTCGAACCGCGTTTCGCCGCGCAGCTTCTTGTCGAGCGCCGCCATCGGCTCGTCGAGCAACAGCACCCGCGGGCGCTTGATGAGTGAACGCGCCAAGGCGACGCGTTGGCGCTGGCCGCCGGACAGTTCACGCGGCTTGCGGGCGCCGAACGTTTCGAGTTTGACCAGAGCGAGCATGTCGCCGACACGCCGGGCAATCTCCAGCCTGGCGAGGCCCTCCTGCTTGAGGCCGAACGCGACATTGGCCTCGACGGTAAGGTGCGGGAACAGCGCGTAGCTCTGGAACATCATGTTGACCGGGCGCCGATGGGGCGGCACGCCGGCAAGGTCGATACCGTCGAGCAGGATGCGGCCGGCGCCCGGCCGCTCGAATCCCGCGATCAGGCGCAACAGCGTGGTCTTGCCGCAGCCCGAGGGTCCGAGCAGCGCAAAGAACTCGCTTTCATAAACGTCAAGCGACAGATGATCGACCGCGGCGACGCTGCCAAAGCGCTTGGTCACGGCTTCGATGCGCAGCAGCGGACGCAGATTCGGATCGGTCCACGGCGCAAAATCTCGTTTCGATCCGGCGATCTTCATTCCCACTCCAGCGGCGGCGACGCGCGAGAGAGACGGCACCATCGCGCGTCACGCTAGATGTGAGCATGATTCCGGTGAAACTGGGAACCGGTTTCTGGACCGGAGCGCAATCCGTTCACATCGAATCGGGATTGCGCGCCGACGTTTCGGCGGAACATGAGCTTCGCGGAAATCCGTTGCCCGCTTTTCCGCATCATGCTCCAAATCGCGATCCGACCGCGTTGCGGATCACGCGCCGGGGACCGCCTCCCGGCCGCCGATCGCCGCGGTCATTCGCCGAGGCGCAACTCCTGGAGAACGCGCGCGCTGAGCGCGTCGGGGTCGCGAACACCCCGCTGCGCGAGTTCGATGATCTTCTTGGCGACGACTTCGGCCGCCGGGTCGGAACGCGGACGCAGCTTCAGCGATCTGCACACATCGTCGAACGCGACCGACATAGCGCGAACAACTTCTGGCTCGAACGCCTGACCGGTCAGGAACGGAGTAATCGACATTGCGCTACGCGGTGAACAGGCGGGAGCGCAACCGGTCTCTCAGCCACCGACGCCTGTCTGATTGTTGTCGGTGGTAAGAACTAGTGTGTCTCAATTTCCCCGTTTGTCGAGTGATAAATTTGGTTCTCCGGTTGTCGAGTGGTAAACTTGATACTCAACCAGAGGGGGCGCCTGCCGCCAACGCGCGCGGAGATGGGCGCGCGCCTCAAGTCACGATCGCTTCGGCTACCGTCGAGGCCAACGGGACGTTCTCGACGGAATCGGTGGCGAGCTTGCGCGGTTCCGGACCGTAATAATCGCCCAACTGCACGGCCGGCCGCGGCTGCGCGGTGATCGAAACCAAGCGGTCATAGAGCGCTTTCGACGAAACCGGCTTGATCAGATATTCGTTGACGCCGAGCCGCACGGCTTCGACGACGCGCCAACGTTCGCCGTGACCGCTCAGCATGATGATCGGCACGTCCGGCATCGGGAATACGCCGGGCGAGCGCACGATGCGCACCAGTTCGGCGCCGCTCAACAGCGGCATCTCCCAGTCGAGGATCACCACGTCGGGACCGACGGTACGGATGATGTCGAGGGCGGCGATGCCGTCGCCGGCCTCGTAGATGTCCTTGATGCCGCAATTGACCAGAAGATTGCGGATCATCTTGCGCATGTACTGATTGTCGTCGACCACAACCACGCACAGCGACTGGATGATGTCCGTCAGCTCTTTCTTCGACAGCTTGGATAGCATGATGCAAACGAGCCGTGACGGCGCCAAAGCTCCCCCGTCGGGGCGACCGCGCGCATCAGAGCATGGGCCTTCTTGCGGGTTCGTAAAGACGACATTGGCAATCCGATTGGTTCGCGCGGCCGGAAGCGGCCGCACGCGCCGACGTGGTGAGCGTTCCGTTAATGCCGTGCCGGCATCCCGTTATCCGTTCCCTTGGGTCATGAAGCGATCAAGCGTCATTCGCTGCGCTTCGGAGAAGCGCAGGCCGAGCTTGGAGCGGCGCCACAGCACGTCATCGGCCGTTTGCGCCCATTCCCTGGTCATCAGGTAGCGCACCTCGGCGGCGGTGAGGTCGGCGCCGAGGCACATGCCGAGATCGTCGAGCCGCGTCGCCGTCTGCAGCACGTTCTCCACGCGCGTGCCGTAGGCGCCGACGAGCCGGCGCGCGTGGTCTTCGGTGAGGAACGGCCATCGCCGCCGCGTGCGCTCGATAAGCGCCGGGACGCCGTCATAGGCGAAGTCACCGCCCGGCAAAGCGCTGCCCGCGGTCCACGGCGGCGAACGCGGGAACCAAGGCGAAAGCCGCTCGAGCACGTCCTCGGCCAGGCGGCGATAGGTCGTGAGCTTGCCGCCATAGACCGTGAGCAACGGCGCCTCGCCGCGGCGCCGGTCGAGGACGAGGACGTAATCGCGCCCGACATCTTGCAGCCGGCGCGCGCCGCCCCCGTAAAGCGCGCGAACTCCGGCGAAGGCCCATACCATGTCGGCGACGGCGATCGTGGCGCGGAAATAGCCGTTCACCACCTGGCAGAGATAGTCGATCTCCTCGGCCGTGGGCACGACCGCGCCGGGATCGCCGGAAAAACTCCGGTCGGTCGTGCCGATCAGCGTGAAGTCGCGCTCGAAGGGGATGGTGAACACCACCCTGCCGTCGGCCGCTTGCAGGACATAGGCGCGCTCGTGGTCGTAAAAGCGGCGCACGACGACGTGGCTGCCTTTGTCGAGCCGCAGGCGCCGCCGCGGCGACTGCCGCACCACCGACTCGAGCACCGTTTCCGCCCACGGGCCGGCGGCGTTGACCAGGGCCCGCGCGGTCACCACGTCGCGCTGGCCGCGCGCGTTAAGGATGAGCCGCCAGACCCCGGCGCGTTCGACGCGCACGCAGCGCGTGCGCGTGCAGATGATGGCGCCGCGTTCGGCGGCGTCGACCGCGTTGAGCACGACGAGCCGCGCGTCGTCGGCACGGCAGTCGGAATATTCGTAGGCGCGATGGTAATGGGGCCGCAGCGGCTGACCGGCCTCGTCGCTGATGAGATCGAGCACACGCGTCGGCGGCAGAATCTGGCGGCGACCGATCCAATCGTAGAGGCGGAGGCCGAGCCGCAACAGCATCGGCGAGCGCCGCGCCGCGTCGAGCGGCAGCACGAAACGCAGCGGCCGGATCAGGTGCGGCGCCGCCCGCAACAGCACCTCGCGTTCCCGCAGCGACGCGCGCACGAGCCGCAAGGCGCCGTGCTCCAGATAGCGCAGCCCGCCATGGATCAGCTTCGACGACGCCGACGACGTGCCGGAAGCGAGATCGTTCTGCTCGACGAGCACGACCTTGAGGCCACGCCCGGCGGCATCACGGGCGATGCCCGCGCCATTGATGCCGCCGCCGATGATGGCGAGATCGAAGTCGACCACTGATTCTCCCTTCGCCGCAGGATATCAAATCCTGCTTGCCCCGCTTGCGCGCAGCCGTGCCTTGCGTCCGCTCCCGGATCGGCGATGATATCGCCCGGGACCCGTGCCATGGACTTCCATGACCGCCACGTCGTGATCAGCGGCGGCGCCGGCGCGCTCGGCACTGCCGTCGTGGAGGCGCTCCTCGCCGCCGGCGCGACATGCCATATTCCGTGTCTCGACGAAGCGGAGGCAGAGCGCTTCCGCCTGCGCGGACACGAGCGGGTCAAGCTCGCCGTCACCGGCAGTCTTGCCGACGAGACAGCGGTCGAGCAGCTCTACCAAGCAATTACGCCGTTGTGGGCGTCGATCCACATTGCCGGCGGCTTTGCCGCGGCGGCGCTGCGCGAAACAAGTCTGGCGACGCTGCGCCAGCAGCTTGATATGAATGTCGTGAGCTGCGCCCTATGTTGCCGCGCCGCAGTCAACGCCATGACCGGCGGCGCCGGCAAAGGCGGCCGCATCGTCAATGTTGCCGCCCGCGCGGCGCTCGAATGGCGAAGCGGCGCCGGCATGGTCGCCTATACCGCCAGCAAGACGGCGGTCGCCGCGCTCACCGTCGCGCTCGCCGAGGAGGTCGCCAAGGACGGCATCCTGGTCAATGCGGTCGCGCCCTCGATCATGGACACGCCGGCCAATCGCCACGCCATGCCCAAGGCCGATTACGCTCTCTGGCCCAAGGTCGAGGAGGTCGCCGCGACCATCCTGTTCCTCGCCTCGCCGGAGAACCGCGTCACCCGCGGCGCCGTGGTGCCGGTTTACGGAAAATCATAAGTATTTCTAATATCCCGGCCACAGGCCCGGCGTCGCCAGTTCGACGAGATGTCCGTCGGGATCGCGGAAATAGATGCTCACGCCGCCGCGCGGCCATGTGGTGCGGCCTTCGATGGCGACGCGCGCCTGCGACAAACGCTCCTCCCACATTGCCAACTCGTCCGCCGCAATCGAGAAGGCGACGTGCACCGGCCCGTGACCGTCGTGCGGCGGGATCGTTCCGCCGGAAAGATGCACCGTCTCCAGCGAGTGACCGCGCAGGAAAAGAAGGAGGACGCCACGGCCGCCGACGTCATAGGCGCATAGCCGCTGATCGCGATAGATGCTGTTGAGCCCGAGCGCCTGCTCGTAGAACGGGCAGGCGCGCTCGAAGGCCTCGACATAGAGCACCGTTTCCAAGACGCCGAGCAGGTTGGGCATGGGAAACCCGCCGCCACACGATGAGCTACGTCCCGTCACTCCGAGCCAGCACGTCGTCAAGCGCCGAGCCGCGAAAAGCGACCGCCGCCGCCTCCCCGCATCCGGCGCGGCCCGCGCTGCGTGCGAGCTTCTCAGGACTGACGGGACTCATCCAGCGACCGGCACGACCTCACGGGCGGGAACGCGCACCAGCCGGCTCACGGCGCCGGCGGCGACGACGGCGCGTTGTTGCGCATACGTCTCGTGGTTCTGCTCGATGTAATCGAGATCGTAGAGGTAATTGACCATGAGGCCATACGACTGTTGCAGCGCCCGCTCCGAGGCGTCGGCCGGCCAATCGAGCCGTTCGAGCCGCGCGCCGTTGCCGAGATGGAACCGGGCGACGGCGTCGAGCGGCCACCCCCGATCGTTGCGTGCGCGCAGAAAATACCAGGCCGCGGCCCGCAACAGCGGCTCGCGGATCGTTTCGATCAACTCCGGCTTGAGCCACCACTGCGCGCGGTCGAGCGCGCCGAGCGCGGCGCGGTCGTCCGCATCGAGCGCGAGCGAGGCTTCTTTCATTCGCTCGCCGTCGAGCCATTCGGCGAAATTCGGCGCCGGCGACAAGGTGACGAAGGAGCCGATGCGCGGCATCTCGCGCGAGACCTCCTCCACCACCTGCTTGATGAGGAAATGACCGAAGGACACGCCGGCAAGGCCGCGCTGACAATTGGTGATCGAATAGAACGCCGCCGTGGTCGCGCGCTCCGGCTCGACCACCTCGCGCTTGTCGGACAGGATCGGCGCGATCGCCGCCGGGATGCCGCGGGTGAGCGCCACCTCGACGAAGATCAACGGATTGTCGACCAGCGCCGGATGAAAGAAGGCGTAGCAGCGGCGGTCGGGCAAGTCGATGCGCCGGCGCAGATCATCCCAATCGCGAATCTGGTGCACGGCCTCATAGCGGATGATCTTTTCCAGGATCAGAGCCGGCGTCGACCAATCGATGCGACGCAGCACCAGGAAGCCACGGTTGAACCAGGACGAGAACAGATGGACGAAATCGTTGTCGACGACGCCGAGATCGTCGCGGCGATCCATGGCGGCGAGGAGCTGCTCGCGCATGCGCACCAGCGCGGCGGTGCCGCCGGGGGCGAGATTGAGTCGGCGGAACAGCTCGAGCCGCCGCGGCTCGCTGGCGCGATGCAACTCCGCCGCGGTCTGGTCGGATGGCGATTCGCGCCAAGCCGCGATCGCGGCATCGATGCGCGCGCGATCGTGGCCGAAGGTGGTCGCCAGCGCCTCGAAGAAAGCGATGCGCGGTCCGATCGTCAGTGCCGCATAGTCGGCGAGAACCTCATTGGCGAGGGCAACACCGGACGCCTCGCCGCGGCCCGACAGCAGCGCCTCGCAAAGCTCGACGAGATCGGTCGAACGCTGGCCCGCCGGCGCGCGGCGTTCGCGCAGGATCAATGCGCGGCCGCGGTCGGCGATACTCTGCAGCAACTCGCTGAAGAACGACGTGTTCATCGCGACCGTCCGAACCGGCCACCCGCCCGGCATGAATGAGCTAATGATCGCCGGCGACGGTGACAAGCCGGCGACGGCGAGGCCGGTAGACAAATCGGCGCCGCTTTGTCAGTTAACGCCGGGGCGGGCGGCGCGTTTGCACGAAGGATGGTCCATGCCGGGTCCATTGGCCGGTCTGCGTGTGCTGGAGCTCGCCCGCATCCTGGCGGGGCCGTGGGCCGGCCAAATCCTCGCCGATCTCGGCGCCGACGTAGTCAAGGTCGAGCGCAAGGGCGTCGGCGACGATACCCGCGGCTGGGGGCCGCCCTTCGTGCCGGCCGCCGACGGCGGCCATCTCGGCGCCGCCTATTTTCACGGCGCCAACCGCGGCAAGCGCTCGATCGAACTCGACTTCGACAGCGAGGAGGGGCGGCGCATCGTCAGGAAGCTCGCGGCCCGCGCCGACGTCGTGCTGGAGAATTTCAAGGTCGGCGGTCTCGCCAAATTCGGCCTCGATTACCAAAGCCTCGCGCAGGACAATCCGCGGCTCGTCTATTGCTCGGTCACCGGTTTCGGCCAGACCGGCCCCTATGCCGCGCGAGCAGGCTACGATCTCATGGCGCAGGGCATGGGCGGCTTCATGGACCTGACCGGCCATCCCGACGGCGAGCCGCTGCGCGCCGGCGTGCCGGTCTCCGATCTTTTCACCGGCGTCTATGCCGTGGTCGGCATCCTCGCGGCCCTGGCGCGGCGGGAGAAGACTGGCCGCGGCGGCCATGTCGATGCCGCGCTCGTCGATTCGACCGTCGGCGTGCTCGCCAACCAGGCGCTCAATTATCTCGTTTCCGGCAAAGTCCCGCACCGCATGGGCAATGCGCATCCGAACATCACGCCCTACCAGGTCTTTCCGGTCGCCGACGGCCACATCATCATCGCCAGCGCCACCGACAATCAATTCGCCAAGCTGTGCGGCGTTCTGGGCGCGCCCGCGCTCGCCAAGGAGCCGGCCTATCGCGACAACGCCGCGCGGCTCGCGCACCGCGCCGAACTGGTCGAGCGCATCTGCGCGCTGACGGTGCGCATGACGGGGGCCGAGCTTTTGCAAAAACTCGAAGCCGTCGGCGTTCCCGCCGGGCCGATCAACGATCTCGCGCAGGTCTTCTCCGACCCGCAGGTGATCCACCGCGGCATGCGGATCGAACCGCCGTGCGCGGCGGCGAAGGGCGGCAAGATTCCCGGCGTGCGCACGCCGATCGTGCTCGACGGCGCGCCGATGGCGAGCGACCGCCCCTCCCCGCGGCTCGGCGAGCACACCGCGGAAATCCTGCGCGAGATCGGGGAGGGATAGAGCGCGTCCAGGAAAAGTGGGAACCGGTTTTCCGTCCGGACGCGCGACAATACAAAAAGCTTAGAGCGGGATGACGATTCGAAGATAAGTCATCCCGCTCTAAGTCCGCGGCGCGTCGCCGCGCGCCTTCGGGCCGCTGTCAGCCCGTGGCCCGTTGCGGCCGCGGCGCGGCGCCCCGTTCCCGCGACTGACCGACGGCGTTGCGCGCCATGCGCAAGGCACGTTTGAGCGCAGCGAGGTCGTAGGGCTTCTGCAGCACTTCAAAGCCTTGGCGCACGGCCTCCTGCGCGCCCGAACTGTAGCCGGTCGTCAGCAGGACGACGACGCCCGGGAAGCGCCGGCGCACTTCCTTCGCCAGATCGAGACCGTTCATGCCGCCCGGCATCAATATGTCGGAGAACACGAGATCGATATCGCCGTCGTGTTCGATGAGGTCGAGCCCGGCTTGGGCGCTGGTCGCCTCCCGCACGTCATAGCCAAGCTCGCCGAAATAGGCGCGGGCGACCTCGATCACGTCCGTATTGTCCTCGACCAACAGCACCGTGCCCGCGGGCGGCGGCGCGCCGGCCGCGATCGACGGTTCGGGCGATTGCGCCGGCGTTTCAAAGCTCTGCGGCAGGAACAGCGTGATCGCCGTGCCCCGCCGCACGGTGCTGGTGATGGTGGCGGCGCCGCCCGATTGCCGGGCGAAGCCGTAGACCTGCGAGAGCCCGAGACCGGTGCCCTTGCCGACCTCCTTGGTGGTGAAGAACGGCTCGAACACCCGCGGCAGGACGTCGGGCGGAATTCCCTCCCCGGTGTCCGCGACCCTGATGGCGGCGAATTTGCCGCTCAAGCCCTCCTCGCTCGCTTTGCCGCGCAACGCGATGGGCTTCACCGTGATGGTCAGCGTGCCGCCGGAGGGCATGGCGTCGCGGGCGTTGACGGCGAGATTGAGCAGCGCAAGTTCGAGTTCGCTGGCGTCGACCTTGACCAGACAGGGCCGCTTGGGAACGAGCACGCGGATTTCGATGTCGCCGCGCAGCGAGCGGCTGAGCATGTCCTTGAGTTCGGGCAGCCGCGCGGTGAGGTCGATGACGCTCGGCTGCAGCATCTGCCGCCGCGAGAAGGCGAGCAACTGGCGGGTCAGACTCTCGCCGCGCTGGGTGGCATTCGTGATCGCGTCGAGGAGTTGTATCTGTTTTTCGTCGCGGGCCTCGCGCCGCAGCCGGTGCACGCTGCCGCTGACGATCATGAGCAGGTTGTTGAAATCGTGGGCGACGCCGCCGGTCAATTGTCCGATGGCTTCGAGCCGTTGCGCCTGCCGCAATGCGCCTTCCGCCGCCTCGCGGCGGTCGGCTTCCTCGTATAGGCGCCGGGTGCGCCGCAGCGCGACGCCGAGCACGCTCAGGATCAAAAGCGTGGCCGGCAGGCCGACGATCAAGTGCATTCCCAGGGTCGAGAGCCATGCGGCCCGGATCGCCGCGTTGGTCTCGCCGGCGAGAGCATAGACCGGATAGCCCGGGAGCTTGCGGAAGCCGATCCGGCGGACAACGCCGTCGATCTGCGACTTGACCGTGAATAGGCCATGGTCGAGGCCGTGGCCGATCGCGGTCCGCAACATGCTTTTCGGACTGAGCCGCTGCGAGCGGTCGGCAGGGATCGGATGGCGCGCCAAATAAGCGCCGTCGGCGCGCACCAGCGCGAAGAAACTGCCGGGCGGCTGCCCGATCAACGCGTAGAAATTTTCGAAGTAACTCGGCTGCACCGCCACGGCGATGACGCCGTTGAAGGAGCCGTCGGGCGATTCCAGGCGCCGCGACAGATCGAAGGCATCGGCGCCGAAGCCGGGCAGGCGCGACGAGTGCACTTCGCCGACATAGGTTCCGGCATCGTGGCCGACCTGAGCCCGGAAATAATCGCGATCGCTGAAGCTCACGTCATTCGGCAGGGAAGCGGCCGTGCTCGCGGCGAGCGGCCGACCATCGCGGCCGATCAAGAAGATCGCGCGCAACTGCGGCATCGTCGCGACGATGAGCCGGAGGCGCGATTGCAGGCGCGCCTGCGCGGCACGGATTTCATCATCCGACATGTCGCGCACGACCTCGTTGACTTCCGCGAAGGTGCGATCGGTCGTCTCGAAGACCCTGAGCGACTGCTCGCGCATGACATCGAGCGAGCGCAGGATGCGCTCGTCGGCCACGGAATGAATGTCGTCGTAGCTCACCCAGGAGGCATAAGCGAACAGCGCCGCCGGCAGCACCACCGACGCGATCATCATCAGTTGCAACAGGCGGATGGCCGATTCCCGTGCCGTGCTCATCGACTGCGAAGTTCCGGCGCTTATCCGGCGATTGTCAGGCAATTATCAGGCAATTCAGCAGCGTTATCATTCCCTGCCGATGCGGCACGAAGGAGGCAGATTTGGCCGTGGATCATCGCGAATCCGCAACCGAACGACACCGCCGGGCGTCGGACGGCGCGAGAGCGGCGGCATTCCCGCGCCGGAAGCGCGTTAGGTTGTTGCGGAAGCGAAGAGAAGACATCGCCGCTGGCACGACCGGCGGATCGAGCGGCCTGCGGCGGCAATGTCCGGGCGCTTGCCGGAACACCGTTATCACGCCGACGCTCAGGCCGGTTGAAAATTCAACGCCACGCCGTTGATGCAATACCGCAGATGCGTCGGCGGCGGACCGTCATCGAAGACATGGCCGAGATGGCTGCCGCAACGGCTGCAGTGCACCTCGGTGCGCACCATTCCGTAACCGCGGTCGGTCGAGGTCTCGACCGATCCGGGCAGCGGATCGTTGAAGCTCGGCCATCCGGTGCCGCTCTCGAACTTCCTCTTCGAGACGAACAGCTCCTGATTGCAGCCGGCACAGTAAAAGGTGCCGGCCCGTTTCTCGTCATTGAGCGCGCAACTGCCCGGCGGCTCGGTGCCGTGGTTGCGCATGATCCTGAACTGCTCCGGCGTCAGCAGCTTGCGCCATTCCGCCTCGCTGTGGGTGACTGGATATTGCTTGCCGTCCATGGCCATGTCGCCCGTGTGCTGATGATGAGCCATCCGAGCAAGCTAATCGATAACAGTCAAAGCGCAATGGCGTGATTGTCGCTGCCGTCATGACGAGGCATGCAGCGTCGAAAGGCGCGGAAGGCCGAAGCCGTCCACGGCGTCATAACCGCCGTCGATCGATCACGGCAGCTTATCAAAGCCCTCGCCAAAGCCCTTCAGACTCATGGGGAAGCCGATGCCTTCCTCGGGCGTCTGGAAAATGATGAAGGTCGAGGTCTGGCCGTTGCGCAGCTCTTGGATCAGCTTGTCGTCCATGACCACTTCGGCGATGCAGCCGTTGGGCAGGCAGCGCACGAAGCCGGCGCGGCCGACATCGTTGTTGTCGATCTTGAGGCCGAGCCCCGAGGGCAACAGGACGCCGAGCGGGGCGACGACGCGCATCAGCCGGCTTTTCTGGTCGCTGGTCTTGAGCACGATGACGGTCAGTCCGACATTGGGCCGGTCCTCCGCCGTCACGCTCTGCATCAGCGCGCATTGCTCGCTATGCGCGCCGGGCGGAGTGTCGCAGCGGATCTGCCAATCGCCGTGGACCGAGCGGACCGCCCCTTGCGCGGCGGCTTCACCGCCGCAGGCCGCGACGGCCGCAAGCATGATCGCGGTTCTGGCGAGCGCCGAGGCCGTGGGACGCATCCGCCCGACATGGAAGATCGCCATGATCGTGTTTCCCTGACCAGCCGCCCCCCAAGCCACCGCTCTTAGCCACCGCCCCCGACAGGTTTTGGCGCGAATCACCCGTCGAGTCTGCCGCGCGAGCCTGCCTACATGGCAAGCCCGCGGTGTCAAGTTCCGATCAAAATCAAGGCATTGTGGCCGCGGCAAGGACGGCAATTTCCAGCGGCGGCCTGCGGCCGGCTGCGGCAAACGAGCCCCGACGCTGCGCTGATCGGGTGCATTGCGGTCATCCGCGATTTATGGTTTGAGGGGCCGAAGCTTCCTACTCGGCCCATGCCACCCCCAGGACCGGATTCGTAGCGCAAATTCCCGTTGGTGGCAGGCCGGACATGCGATTTTGCCGTTGTGGGGAAAACATGTATTTGATATGCATGTTTATGGCGGCGCCATCGGCCGCGACCGGAATCGACCGAAAGAGACCAATCGAACGAACAGGAGTCGAAAGAACAATGCCGGTGTTCTCACGCCTGACCGCCTCTGCGGCGACAGTCGCGACTTCGCTCCTCGCCACCGCGGGCGCCGCGCTCGCCGGCGTAGGGCAACCCTCGCCCTGGGAGATCGGACTCCAGGATTCGGGCTCGCCGATCATGGACGACATCACCCGGTTCAACGAGTTCCTGTTCTGGATCACCACCGGCATCGCGGTTTTTGTTCTCATCCTGCTCGCGATCATCATCGTGCGCTTCAACGCGCGCGCCAATCCGACGCCCTCGCGCGCCACGCACAACACGCCGCTTGAAATCATCTGGACGGTCGTTCCGGTGGTCATCCTCTTGTTGATCGCGGTGCCCTCGTTCCGGCTGCTATTCCTCGAGCTCGACGTGCCGAAACCGGACCTCACGGTGAAGGCGACGGGCAAGCAGTGGTACTGGAGCTACGACTATCCCGACAACGGCAATTTCGAATTCGATTCGGAGATCGTTGCCGACAAGGACCTCAAGCCTGGTCAGCCGCGCCTGCTCACCGTCGACAATGAGATGGTCGTGCCGGTGAACAAGATCGTGCACGTCCTGGTGACCGGCGCCGACGTGATCCACTCCTTCACCGTGCCGTCATTGGGCATCAGGATCGACGCCATTCCCGGGCGCATCAACGACACTTGGTTCAAGGCGAAGCATCAGGGACTGTATTATGGCCAATGCTCCGAACTCTGCGGCACCGACCATGCCTTCATGCCCATTGTCGTGCGCGTGGTAGGCGACGACGACTTCAGCAAATGGGTCGATGCGGCAAAGAAGAAATACGCCGGCGACGAGAGCGCCCCGTCGAACGTAATCGCGGCGGCCGCCGTGCCGCAGCGGTGACGACCTTCCCCCTCCTTCATCTTCCTTCGCTTGCCGGGGAGGGTGAGGGAGGCCGCTAACGCAGGAAATGACAATGGACACGATGGCACACGCGGCACATGGCGACGACAACGGCCACGCTATCCCTCATGGTTGGCGCCGTTACCTCTATTCGACGAACCACAAGGACATCGGCACGATGTATCTTGTGTTCGCGCTCATCGCCGGGCTGATCGGCGCCACCTTTTCGATCTTGATCCGCGCCGAATTGATGTATCCCGGCCTGCAGATCTTCCACCAGACGCACTACTACGATGTGGCGGTCACCGCGCACGGATTGATCATGATCTTCTTCGTGATCATGCCGGCGATGATCGGCGGCTTCGGCAACTGGATGATCCCGCTCATGATCGGAGCGCCGGACATGGCGTTCCCGCGCATGAACAATATTTCGTTCTGGCTGTTGCCTGCCTCCTTTGCGCTGTTCATCAGCTCGTTCTTCTTCGAGGGCGAGCCGGGCACCCTCGGCGCCGGAACCGGGTGGACGCTCTATGCGCCGTTGTCGACCTACGGCCATCCCGGCCCGGCGATGGATTTCGTCATCCTGTCTATCCATCTTGCCGGCGCCTCCTCGATCCTCGGCGCGATCAATTTCATCACCACGATTTTCAATATGCGCGCGCCGGGCATGACCATGCACAAAATGCCGCTGTTCGTGTGGTCGGAGCTGGTCACCGTGTTCCTGCTGCTGCTGGCGTTGCCGGTGCTCGCCGGTGCCATCACCATGCTGCTCACCGACCGCAATTTCGGCACCACCTTCTTCGATCCGCAGGGCGGCGGCGATCCGATCCTGTTCCAGCACCTGTTCTGGTTCTTCGGCCATCCTGAGGTTTACATCATGATCCTGCCCGGCTTCGGCATGGTCAGCCAGATCGTGGCGACGTTTTCGAAGAAGCCGGTGTTCGGTTATCTCGGCATGGCCTACGCGATGGTGTCGATCGGCGGCATCGGCTTCATCGTTTGGGCGCACCACATGTACAATGTCGGCATGTCGGCCAGCGTTCAGGCCTATTTCATCGCTGCCACGATGGTGATCGCCGTGCCGACGGGCGTGAAGGTGTTCTCCTGGATCGCGACGATGTGGGGTGGCTCGATCGAGTTCAAGACGCCGATGTTGTGGGCGATCGGCTTCATCTTCTTGTTCACCATTGGCGGCGTCACCGGCGTGGTGCTGGCCAATGCCGGCGTCGACCGCGTCCTGCATGGCACATATTACGTGGTGGCGCACTTCCACTACGTGCTCTCGATCGCGGCCGCCTTCGCCATCTTCGGCGCCTGGTACTACTGGTTCCCGAAGATGACCGGCTACATGTACAACGAGACCGTCGGCAAGCTGCACTTCTGGCTGACCTTCATCGGCGTCAATGTGGCGTTCTTCCCGCAGCACTTCCTGGGGATGGCCGGCATGCCGCGCCGCATCGCCGATTATCCCGCCGCCTACGCCGACTGGAATTTCGTCTCTTCGATCGGCGCCTACATCTCGGGCGTCGGTTTGCTTGTCTTCCTCTTCGGCGTCGCTCAGGCGTTCCTGCGCAAAGAGCGGGCGGCGGCCAATCCCTGGGGGGTCGGCGCCACCACGCTTGAATGGACGCTGCCGTCGCCGCCGCCGTTCCACCAGTACGACACGCTGCCGCTGGTCCAATGAGCGTCACGCTTGCACGCGTCGAGCCCAGCATTGCGGGCGTCGGCGATTACATAGCCCTGATGAAGCCGCGAGTGATGTCGCTCGTGGTGTTCACGGCGGTGGCGGGTCTCATGGTCGCGCCCGGCCACATTCATCCGGTGATCGCCTTTGTCGCGTTGTTGTGCATCACGGTGGGCGCCGGCGCCGCGGGCGCGCTCAATATGTGGTACGACGCCGACATCGACGCGCGCATGGCGCGCACGGCCGCGCGGCCGATCCCGCGCGGCCGCGTTACGCCCGGCGAGGCCGCCGGCTTCGGCTTCACGCTGGCGGCGTTCTCGGTCGCGGCGCTCGGGCTGTTGGTGAACCTCGCGGCGGCGGCGCTGCTCGCCTTCACGATCTTCTTCTATGTCGTGATCTATACAATCTGGCTGAAACGCTCGACTCCGCAGAACATCGTCATCGGCGGCGCGGCCGGCGCGCTGCCGCCGATGATCGGCTGGGCGGCGGCGACCGGCGGCTTGGCGATCGAGCCGCTGCTGCTGTTTCTCATCATCTTCTTCTGGACGCCGCCGCATTTCTGGGCGTTGTCGCTCTATCGCGCGCAGGATTATGCGCGCGCCGGAGTGCCGATGTTGCCGGTCGTCGCCGGCGCGCGGGAAACCCGTCGCCAGATCCTGCTCTATACGCTGATCCTGGCCCCGCTCGGCGCCTCGCTGTGGCCGCTCGGCTATGCCGGGCCGATCTACGGCTGTACCGCGCTCGTGGCCGGCGCCGGCATGATCGCGCTGGCGCTGCGCGTGCATGCGGAGCGCGACGGCCACGCCGCCAGCAAGCAGATGTTCGGATTTTCGATCCTCTACCTGTTCCTGCTGTTTGCCATGCTGATGGTCGATCGTATATCGGGAGGGCTGTTCGGCCATATCGCGGTATGACGATAATCGACAGTGCCATGAACGACGTGAATGGGCAGCGGCCGCAAACCGGCATCAGGCTCACGGAGCAACAGCTTCGGGCGCGCCGGGCGCGTTCGCTGGCGATTGCGTTGGCGCTCGGCGCTTTTGTCGTTGTGATCTTCCTGGTGACCATTGTGCGGCTCGGCTCCAATGTGCTCACCGGGCCGATGTAGCGGTGAACGATGCGCGACCCGACCAACCAAGTTGATCCGCAGCGGACGAGCCGCCGCGATCTCATCGTCGCTTTTGCCTGCGGCGGCTGCGTCGCGGTGATGATCGGCCTGTCGTTCGCGGCGGTGCCGCTCTATTCGTGGTTCTGCCACGCCACCGGTTTCGGCGGCACCACGCAGGTGGCAAAATCGGCCCCGACGCAGACCTCCGCGCGCAAGATCACGGTGCGCTTCGATTCGAACGTGAGCGGCGGACTGCCGTGGCGGTTCGAGCCCGAGCGCCGGACGATCGACGTGCACCTCGGCGAGGTCGTCACCGTCTACTATAAGGTCGTCAACGAGGCCGCGCGCACGATCACCGGTCAGGCCGGCTACAACGTCAGCCCGCCGACTGTCGGCATCTACTTCGAGAAGATCAACTGCTTCTGCTTCAGCACGCAGACCATGAGACCGGGCGAGACGCGCGACATGGCGGTCGTTTTCTACGTCGATCCCAAGCTGGCCCAGGATTCGGACGAGGATGGCGTCGACGTCATCACGCTCTCCTACACCTTCTATCCGGCACGCGCGCCGGATCAGGCGGCCGCCGCGGCGACGGCGGAGAGTACGGCGCCGGGACAGCCCGGCCGCATCTAGAGCATGATCCCGAAAAGCGGCAGCCGGTTTTCGGCAAGATCATGCTCAAACGAAAAACCGGATCCCGATCCGATTGAATTCAGTCGGATCGAGATCTGAAAGGCAACGGAAGCGGCGCCCCGAGAACGCGGTGGCGCCGAAGCGGAGACGAGACCATGGCTGATGTTGCGCATGCCAAACCGCATCACGATTACCACCTGGTCCGTCCCAGCCCGTGGCCGGCGGTCGGCGCGATTTCGGCGTTCGTCACCGCCGTCGGGCTGATCCTCTGGATGCACCACACCGTCGCCTACGCGTCGATCATCCTCGGCGTCGGCATCATCGGCATCGCCTACACCATGATCGGCTGGTGGCGCGACGTGATCTTCGAGGCCGACGTCGAAGGCGATCACACCCGCGTGGTGCAGATTTCGCACCGCTACGGCATGATCCTGTTCATCGCCTCGGAGGTGATGTTCTTCGTCGCCTGGTTCTGGGCCTATTTCAACACGGCGCTGTTCCCGAACGAGGTCAAGGATGTGGCGCGGATCGCGGTCACCGGCGGGGTGTGGCCGCCGAAGAGCATCGTGACATTCGATCCCTGGCACTTCGCGCTGCTCAATACGCTGATCCTGCTCACCTCGGGCACGACGGTGACCTGGGCGCACCATTCGCTGCTTGAGAACAATCGCAAGGGGCTCATCTGGGGTCTCGTCTGCACCATCGCGCTCGGCATCAGCTTCACCTGCGTCCAGGCCTATGAGTACGCCCACGCCGCGTTCCACTATTCCGGCAATATCTATGGCGCCACGTTCTTCATGGCGACCGGATTCCACGGCGCGCACGTCATCATCGGCTCGATCTTTCTGACCGTCTGCCTCCTGCGTGCGATCGCCGGCCAATTCAAGCCGACCCAGCACATCGGCTTCGAGTTCGCCGCCTGGTACTGGCACTTCGTCGATGTGGTGTGGCTGTTCCTGTTCTCCTGCATTTACGTGTGGGGTGCCGGCCCGCACCCGGCGTAGCGCGGGGCGTTGCCCGTTTCCCGAATCCGCGGGACGAAGCCATCGGCCGTTTACGCGTGCCTTCGATGCGCGCTATGACGGCGCGCCATTGATCGGGGATCGTTACAAGCCCAGGGTCTGCAAGGATTCCCGGTGAGCAGCGCGCGCTCCGCGCGCTGCGCTCCGTGCTGCGCCGAGCCCGGGAAACGCGGATAGACATGAGCGAAAAAATGATCAACACGCTGTCCGGATCGATCCGCGCCGGATTGTCGTGCGCATGTCCGCGTTGCGGCAAGGGCAAGCTGTTCCGGGGATTTTTGACGTTGAGCCCGCGCTGCGAGGTGTGCGACCTCGATTACGGCTTCGCCGATTCCGGCGATGGGCCAGCCGTCTTCATCATGTTCTTCGCCGGCTTCATCGTGGTCGGCGCCGCGCTGGTGACCGAGGTGGTTTATCAGCCGCCGTTCTGGGTACACGCGGTGTTGTGGCTGCCCTTGATTCTCATCGTCACCCTCGGGCCGCTGCGGCCGATGAAGGGGCTGATGATCGCGCTGCAATACCATCACCGGGCCGCGGAAAGCCGCTTCGGCGGGGGGAAGCCTTGAGCGCGGCGGCAACGACGCGGCAGTCGTGGATCGGGCTCCTGATCCCGGCGGTGCTCGCGTTTGCCGCCCTCGTTGCGCTCGGTACTTGGCAGCTTCAGCGCAAGGCCTGGAAGGAAGGATTGATCGCCACGCTGAACGAGCGGCTCGCGGTTCCGCCCGCGGCGCTGCCGCCGCCGGCGCTCTGGCCGAGCCTCGAACAGGCGCGCGAGGAATACCGCCGCGTCAAATTCAGCGCCACGTTCGACCACGGCAAGGAATCGCTGGTTTATGCCGCCCCTTCGGCCTTTCGCCCCGACGTGGCCGGGCCTGGCTATTGGATCTTCACGCCGGCGCGGCTTACCGGGGGCAGCTTCGTCATGGTCAACCGCGGCTTCGTGCCGGAGGGCCGGCAAGACCCTAAATCGCGGGCCGACGGCCAGATCGCCGGACCCGTCGAGATCGTGGGGGCGATGCGCTGGCCGGAAGGCCGCAACTGGTTTTCACCGGCCGACGACCCCCAGCATAATTTGTGGTTCGTCCGCGACCCGCTGGCGATCGCCGCCGCCAAAGGGATCCACCCGGTCGCTCCGTTCTACGTCGAAGAGGAATCCCCGGTGCCGCCGGGCGGATTGCCGCAGCCGGGAAAGCTCATGGTGATGCTGCGCGACGCGCACCTGCAATACGCGCTGACGTGGTACGGCCTCGCCTTGGTCCTCCTCGTCGTGGTTGTCGCGCGCGTTCGCTCGTGGTTCGGGGATACGGCCCACAAGCCCGAAATCCCCGACGGCGGCGGGCGAGGTGCCTGAGGCCGAACCGCAAAACCGACCCGTTGCGTTCCTTGTGAAAAGCTCCGCTCTTCTATAACTGTGCGCCGTTGGTCCAGGACGGGTGGCAAGGCGCCGCTCGCCAAGGGAATATCTTGGATATTCAATAGGTTATGTCGGATCAAGCGGATACACGCCGGGCAGGAAGACAGAACGTGCAGCACATCTCGACCAGAGGCGAGGCGCCTGCGCTCGGCTTCGCCGAGGTGATGCTCGCGGGTCTCGCCCGCGACGGCGGCCTCTATGTGCCCGACGCCTGGCCGCGGCTCGAACCGCAGGCGATCCGCGCCTTCGCCGGTCGGCCCTATGCCGAGGTGGCCGTGGAGGTGATCCGGCGTTTCATCGGGGATTCGATCGGCGAAGCCGACTTCGCCCGCATGGCGCGCGAGGCTTACGGCAGTTTCCGCCATCCGGCGGTCGCGCCCATCGTGCAGCTCGGCGTCAATACGTTCGCGCTCGAGCTGTTCCACGGTCCGACGCTCGCCTTCAAGGACGTAGCGATGCAACTGTTGGCGCGGCTGATGGATCACGTGCTGGCCGCGCGCGGCGAGCGCCGCACCATCGTGGTCGCGACCTCGGGCGATACCGGCGGCGCCGCCGTCGAAGCGTTCCGCGACCGCGGCCAGGTCGACGTCATCGTCCTGTTCCCGAACGGCCGCATCTCCGAGGTGCAGCGGCGCATGATGACGACGGCGACCGCCGCCAACGTCCATGCGCTCGCCATCGACGGCACCTTCGACGACTGCCAGGCGATCGTGAAGGGTCTGTTCAATCATCCCGGCTTTCGCGAGCGGGTGCGGCTCTCCGCCGTCAATTCGATCAACTGGGCGCGGATCGTCGCGCAGACCGTTTACTACTTCACCGCCGCGGTGGCGCTCGGCGCGCCCGACCGCAAGGTCGCCTTCACCGTTCCGACCGGCAATTTCGGCGACATCTACGCCGGCTATGTGGCCTCGCGCCTGGGCCTGCCGATCGACCGGCTGGTCATCGCCACCAACGTCAACGACATCCTCGCCCGGACATTGGCGAGCGGGACCTACGAGTTGCGCGACGTGGTGCCGACGACTTCGCCGTCGATGGACATCCAGGTCGCCTCGAATTTCGAGCGGCTGTTGTTCGACGCCTATGGCCGCGACGGCGCCGCCGTCAAGGCGCTGATGGCTTCGCTCGCGCAAGCGCGTCGCTTCACGCTGTCGACTCCGGCGCTCGCTTACATTCGCGCGCTGTTCGCCGCCGCCCGCGCCGACGAGGACGAGGTCGCCGCGACCATGCGCGCGGTCAGGCGCGAGACCGGCAACTTCGTCGATCCGCACAGCGCGGTGGGCATCGCCGTCGCCGAGAAGGAGCGGCGCGATCCCGCGGTGCCGATGGTGGTGCTGGCGACCGCGCATGCGGCGAAATTCCCCGCCGCGGTCGAGGCGGCCTGCGCCGCGCGGCCGCAACTGCCGCCGTGGCTGTCCGATCTTGACCGGCGTCCGCAGCGCGTCACCGTGCTGCCGGCCGATCAATCCGCGGTCGAGCGTTTCGTCCTCACGACGAGCCGCGCCGCACAGGAAGGGGCGGCCGCATGAGCGTGGACGTGACAACGCTTCAATCCGGCATCAGCGTGGTGACCGATGCAATGCCGCATCTGGAGTCGGCCTCGCTCGGCGTCTGGGTCGGCTCCGGCAGCCGCGACGAGCGCCACAACGAGCACGGCATCTCGCATTTGCTCGAACACATGGCGTTCAAGGGCACGCGGCGACGCACGGCACGCCAGATCGCCGAGGAGATCGAGGCCGTCGGCGGCGACCTCAACGCCGCGACCGGAGCCGAGAGCACGGCCTATTACGCGCGGGTGCTCAAGGCCGACGTGCCGCTGGCGCTCGACGTGCTCTCCGACATCCTTTCCGAACCGGCCTTCGACCGCGACGAGCTCGTTCGCGAGCAGAACGTCATCGTCCAGGAGATCGGCGCGGTCGCCGACACGCCCGACGATCTCATTTTCGAGCACCTGCAGCTGATCGCCTTTCCCGACCAGCCGCTCGGCCGCTCAATCCTGGGCACGCCGAAGACGGTGCGCTCGTTCGATGGCGCGAAATTGCGCGACTACCTGGCGCGAAATTATCGCGCCCCGGACATGGTTGTGGCCGCGGCCGGCGCCGTCGATCATGGCGCCGTGGTCGCCGAGGTGGAACGGCGCTTTGCCAGCTTCAACGGCCCGGCCGGTCCGGCGCCGGAGCCGGCCCGCTTCGGCGGCGGCACCCGCGTGGAGAAGCGCGAGCTCGAGCAGGTACACATCGCGCTCGCCCTTGCCGGGGTATCGCAGCACGACCCTTCGCTCTATAGCCTGCAGGCGTTCACCAACGTCCTCGGCGGCGGGATGTCGTCGCGGCTGTTCCAGGAAGCGCGGGAGGAGCGCGGCCTGTGCTATTCGATCTATTGCTTCCACGCGCCTTATTCCGACGTCGGCATGTTCGGTCTCTACGCCGGCACCGACGCCGCCGACACCTCGGAGCTGATGCGTCTCATCGTCGACGAGATTGCCAATACCGCCGAAACCATTTCCGAGCCGGAGGTCGCGCGCGTCAAGGCGCAGATGAAGGCCGGCCTGCTCATGGCGCTCGAAAGCTCCGGCGAGCGCATCGGCCAGCTCGCGCGGCAGATGATCGCCTGGGGCCGGCCGATTCCGCTCGACGAGCTGGTCGCCAAGGTCGAAGCGGTGACGGTCGAGAGCGCACGCGCGGCCGGCCGCGCGCTCATCGCCCGCGGCAAGCTGGCGACCGCCGTGCTCGGCTTGGGCTCCGGGCTTGAAAGCGCTGCGGCCATTGCCGAGACTCTCACGCGCCGGGCCGCATGACGACGGGCGCGTATGGCGTTCTTCCGCACCATCAATTTCTCCGAGCCGCTGCCGTCGGTCGCCGGCGAGGGCGTCGTGCTGCGCATGCCGCAAATGACCGACTACAACGATTGGACGGCGCTGCGCGACTTAAGCCGCGAGTTTCTCACGCCATGGGAGCCGACCTGGCCGGCCGACGACCTCAGCCGCAGCGCCTTCCGGCGCCGACTGCGGCGCTACGCCGAGGATTTGCGGACCGACCAAGGCTACGCCTTCCTCATCATTCGCAGTTCGGACGATGCGCTGGTCGGCGGTCTGACGCTCGCCAATATCCGCCGCGGCGTCGCCCAGGCGGGCAGTCTCGGCTACTGGATAGGCCTGCCGTTCGCCCGCCACGGCTACATGACCGCGGCGGCGCGCGCCATCATTCCGTTCGCATTCGGAACGCTGCGGCTGCATCGCCTCGAAGCGGCGTGCATCCCCACCAATGCCGGCTCCATCCGGCTCCTGGAAAACACCGGCTTCGTGCGCGAAGGCTATGCGCCGGAGTATCTGTGCATCAACGGCACCTGGCAGGACCACGTGCTATACGGACGGCTGAAGGATCCCAAGTCTTAACCATGCTCCTTGCCAAACCGCCCCTTGCGGGGAGGAAGCGAGCGGTGCCTTGGGATGGCCACGGTTCGCTCGATATTTGCTGCAAGATTGCGGGGATCAAGTGGCGACGAATTGTGGGGGAATGCTGCGCAGCCGTCACGGGGTGACGTGGCGCAATCGCGCCTCGATCGCGGGCTTGCTGGCGCTGGCGCTGCTCGCCGCGGGATGCACGACGGGCGGCGTGTTCGGCTCGCCGGCGGCCACCGCGCCGACCAGCTCGGCGGCCCCGGCACCGGCCAGTTCGGCGCCGCCCTCCGCTGCCACCTCGTGGAGCGACAAGATAGAGAAATTCTTTGCCGGCTCGTCGGCGAAGTCGCGGCAACTCGTCGCCGGCGCATCGCCCGATCTCAATTGCCCATCGGTTGAAATCCGCGAGGGCGCCGCCACGCTGATCATCGGTCCCCACGGCGACAATGCGCCGCTGTCACTGAAATATCAGGGCAACTTCGAGCGCACCGCGCGCCAATGCGCCGTGGTCGGCGGCAACATGGTGATGAAGATCGGCGTGCAGGGACGCATCGTCGTCGGACCCGCGGGCGGCCCCGGCCAGGTCGAGGTGCCGCTGCGCATCGCCGTGGTGCAGGAAACGCCGGGCAGCTCCAAACCGATCGTGACCAAGTTCATTCGCATCCCGGTGACGGTCACGGGCGCCGAAGGTGCGCCCTTCACCCATATCGAAGAGGCGATGAGTTTCCCCTTGCCGGCGCCGAGCAGCGTGCTCGACGATTATGTCGTTTATGTCGGCTTCGATCCGCTTACCGCCGAAATGCAGGACAAGCAGAAGACGCCGAAGCCGAAGGCAAAACCGAGGCGCAAACCGACGGCCGGTTCGGGGTGAAACCGCCCCGGAATGACATCAATTGAATTTCTTCCGGACGTCTTCGATGCCTTGCGCGAGCAAGTCGTCGGCGATCTTGCCTTTGGCCGCATGGGACAGAATTTTCTCGGCGGCCGCGACCGCGGCGTCGGCCGCGGCGGAACGGACGTCGGCGAGCGCCTGGGCTTCGGCCTGGGCGATCTTTGCTTCCGCCATCTTGGTGCGGCGCGCGACAAAATCCTCCATCCTGGCCTTGGCCTCGGCGGCGACCCGCTCGGCTTCGGCGCTGGCGCCGGCGATGATGGCCGCGGCCTCGCGGTCGGCCTCCCGCTGCTTGCGCTGATAATCGGCGAGCAGCGCCTGCGCCTCCGCGCGCAACCGGCGCGCCTCGTCGAGCTCGGCCTTGATGCGCGCTTGGCGGCGATCGAGCCCGTCAATCACCCGGCGATGCGCACCGAGATAGACGAGCACGCCGAGAAAGATGACGAAGGCGATGGCGATCCAGGTTTCGGCTTCCGGCATGAGGGATCTTACGGCTTGATGATTTCCGCCAACGCGGCGGCGACCTCCTGCTCGGCCGGCGCTCGGCCGATCAGGCGTTGTACGATCGCGGCCGCGGTATCGGCGGCGATTGTACGCACATTCGCCATGGCGGCGGTGCGCGTCGTGGCGATCGATTGCTCCGCCGACGCCAACCGTTGATGCAGCTCGGCCTCGAGACGCTTCTGCACTTCACCGGCCTCGGCCGCCTGCCGCTCGCGCGTTGCGTTGGCGATGGCCTGGGCGCGGACGCGGGCGTCGGCGAGCGCCTTTTCGTAAGCCGTGCTGGCGGCGTCCGATTGCTCCTTGAAGCCTTGCGCCGCCTTGAGATCGTCGGCGATGCGCCGGCTGCGCTCGGCCAGGATCGAGCCGATGCGCGGCAACGCCACTCGCGACATCAGCACGTAGAGCAGGATGAAGCTCAGCGTCAGCCAGAGGAGCTGCGAGGGGAAGTGTCGCGACTGGAACGGCGGGAAGGAGACCTCTCCCGCTGGCGCTTCGCTATGGGCGGTCGGCTCGGCCATGATCGCGGCGAAGGTCCGGCGAAGCTCAGAGCCCGAACAGCAGCAGGAGCGCGATCAGCAGCGAGAAAATGCCGAGCGCTTCGGTGATGGCGAAGCCGAAAATCAGATTGCCGAACTGGCCTTGCGCTGCCGAAGGGTTGCGCAGCGCCGCCGCCAGATAGTTGCCGAAAATAATGCCCACGCCGACGCCGGCGCCGCCCATGCCGATGCAGGCGATGCCGGCTCCGATGTATTTCGCGGCGGTCGGATCCATGAGAAAGCTCCTCGTCAGGGTTGCAAAAGGCGGCCGTCAATGGCCCGGATGGATCGCATCGTTGAGATAGATGCAGGTGAGAATGGCGAACACATAGGCTTGCAGGAACGCCACCAGAAACTCCAGCGCCGTGAGCATGACGATCAGGATAAACGGCAGCGCGGCGCCGAGCCAGCCGAGCACGCCGAACCCGGCAAGCATGATGATAAAGCCGGCAAAGACCTGAAGCGTGATGTGGCCGGCGAGCATGTTGGCGAACAACCGCACGCTGTGCGACACCGGCCGTGACAGAAACGACAGCACCTCGATGGCCACGATCGCCGGCAAGAGGTAGATCGGCACCCCCTTGGGAACGAACAGCATGAGAAAATGCAGGCCGTTTCTCCAGAAGCCATAGCCGACGACGATGAAGAACACGGTGAGCGCCAGGCTCGCGGTGATGATCAACTGGCCCGTCACCGTGAAGGAATAGGGAATGAGCCCGATCACGTTGGCGAACAAAACGAACATGAACAGCGTGAACACGAACGGGAAGAACTTCATCCCCTCGTTGCCGGTCGAGCTGCGCACGGTATTGGCGACGAATTCGTAGGAAACCTCGGCGATCGATTGCAGCCGCCCCGGCACCACCGCGCGCGGCACCGTGGCGCCGATCAGCAGCGCCGACACCGAAACGACGATGATCAGCATGAACAGCGCCGAATTGGTGAAAGCGATCTGATGCCCGCCGATCGTGGCCATCGGGAGCAGGTTGGTGATCTGGAATTGGCGGATCGGATCGACCGTCATTTTTGCATCGCCACCAGACGCCAACGAAACAACATCGCCGGCGCCGTCATTTTTCGACCCCGGGAGGGGAACCGCCACCGGGCATGCCGTCCGCCGCCACCCCCGCCGAGCGCATCACATTGAGAACGCCCGCGACGAAGCCGAGCAGGAGGAGGACGATGAGCCCCCAGGGCGAGGTGCCGAGCCACCGATCGAGAAGCCAGCCGATGCCGGCCCCGACCACCACGCCGGCAACGAGCTCGCTTGAGAGCCGAAAGCCTCTGGCGTAGCCGGACGCCGTCGTCGCCCGATCCTCATCACGGCCGCCGGAAGGCTCAACCGCGTGCCCGCGTGCCCGGCCAAGCCCTTCGCCGAGACGCTGGAGTCTCGCGGAGAGAGCGGCTTCATCGGTGTGCGCCGGGCCGCTTTCGCCATTCTCGCGCGTGCCGTCGCTCATGGCTTTCGACACTCGCGGCGCTTCGGCGATCGCGTCCGGCCCGCCCCCTGAAGCCGCGCGGACCATACTGATTGGGTTGTGCCGAGTCAAGAAACGCCCGTCGATCCTAATGCCTTGAAACATTGATAGATATGGATGCTTGCGCGATGCTTGTCGAGGCTCGATTGTGCACCGCAAAGCGGTTCCGGCTAGAATGCGCGGGCGTGAATGTGCGGGACCGTTTTGACCGGATTGGCGAGGAGGCGACCATGATCGACAAGGCCTTTGCCGTCGGCATCTTCGGCTTTTGTTTGATCGCGCCCGCTTTGGCCGACAATGTCACGACCGACAGCGAAGAAGGGCGCTACCTCTTCAACAAGGTGGCGGACGGGTTCGTGCGGCTCGATACGCAGACCGGCGAGGTTTCGTTTTGCAGCCAGCGCAGCGTCGGTTGGGCGTGCCAAGCAGCGCCCGAGGACCGTGCCGTGTTCGAGAGCGAGATCGAACGCCTGCGCCGCGACAACGCCGCGCTCAAGAAGGACCTCCTTTCGCACGGCCTGCCCCTGCCGACCGGCACGATGTCGGAGCCGTCGGTCGCGGGCGGCGGCGGTCGTCCGCAAGCGGAACGCCATTCCGACCTCGACCGCGTGCTCGCCTTGGTCGACCGGGCGTGGCGGCGGCTGGTCGAGGCGGTCGCCCGCGCGGAAAGGCAGATGCTGAACAAGAGTTGAGCGACGCGGCTTTCGATCAGGATTCCCGCCGCCGGCGCTTCGCTCTTGCCGCCGGCTTGCGCTTTGTATCGGGCGGCGCCCAGATCATGCCTTCGAGCTTCATGCCGTCCGGGTCGGCAAAATAGACGGCGTAATAGTTGCGGCCGTAATATTCGCCGGGCGGGTCGAGCACGGTCATTCCATTCTTTTCCAGAAAGGCGCCGAGCTCGTCCACGTCTCTGCGGCTCGAAAGCTCAAAGGCATAATGGTGGAAGCCGATATCCCCCTTACGATACTTGCGCTTTCTGCCTTGCGCGTCGGCGGCGGCGATCCAGAACAGCGTCTTGCCGTTGCTCCAGCCGGCCATGTCCGCGTATGCGTATTTGAGTTTGAAGCCGAGGAAACCCAGAACCTTGGCGTAGAACTCCTTCGCGCGGGCGAAATCACCGACGCTGAGGACGAGATGGTCGATGCCGACGACACGAGGCATGGGGGACCTGCTCACGGGCGACTACAAGCGGCCCAAAAAGGGGAGCGCAAAAGAAATGGGCCGGCGCGAAGCCGGCCCTTCCCCCTTAACTGCCGTACAGCGGTCACCCCTTAGTTACAACTGGCGGAGGAGGTGCAGTCGTGCAACCCGCGATGCTCAGGAGAGAAAGCACTGCGACGATTGCCAAAGCAAGCTTTTTCATGACGATCTCCTCCTGATCAGGACGCGCCCACCATAATGTCGACGGCGGGGGTCTTCTAGTGCAGAAAAGCCACACTTCCCAATTCAATGGCCTGACTCCGCCGATAGCGGGCGCAATTGGGCGCGGAAAATGGCGGTGAAAATCCATGTGACGTATTGCTTTCACGCGCCTTTTCGGGTTGGCGCAGAGTCGTGGGGATGGCGTTGCAAATATGCCGCACTGGCAAAAATTCCGCTCAAAATCGTCCCAGCATGGCCGGAATGGAAGTTGCCGTCATCTGCGATTGTGGTCAAAGACGCGAATCGGTCCGCAAAGCCGCAAAATCGACACTTCTCGACCCGAAAATGTTCATCTACAACGTGAGGGATCGAATCGGGCATTCGGGCAACCGCTGCCATCGTCGAGGCGCCATCCTCGAAGAGAATCGAACCATCCACGCTCCACGCGGGATGATATGAGCGGGACTCACGTTAATCCATGAAGATCGCAAAGCATCGGTTGGGGCAAGGGTTGAGTTCGGTCCGGTTCCAGTCACCTGTAGTTCGGCGGCCTTCCTCGTCGCTGCCGCGGCGCGGGATTATCCAGGCTCGTGCCAGCGAGACCGTGCCGATGATGGGATGCAGGCTGACGGTCGCATTGGCCGCTCTCGTGCTCGCGGCATGCACGACGTCGCCGTCATTGCCGTCATCGCCGTCATCTTCTTCAAGCTCGGCCGAAAGTCTGCTCGGAATGTCCGACGCGACGCCGGTCGACAGCAGTCTCGGCATGCGCGAGCTTACGCCGCCGGAAAAGAAAATCATCGCCGACGCGGTCGCTCTCTCGATCAAAGACCCGGCTTCGGCAAAATATCGCTGGGCGAAAATTTCGAATTCGGCCGAAGGCTCGGTCAATTATTGCGGGATGGTGGATGCCAAGAGCCCGTATCCGGCCTACAATGGCTTGCAGGCCTACATCGTCGAAACCAAAGTCACCGACGGCAAGGTTTCCTCGGCCGTAGTCGGTCTCATCGCCGGCGGCAAGGACATCGCGATCGTTACCAAGATGTGCAAGAAATACGGTCTCAACCCCAACGACGCGACTTGATCTCGGCGGCGGCGTCCTCGGCAAACGGAGACGCGCCCGCGCGGGCGCATGTCGCGAGCGGGATACGCCGCCGCCTGCCGACACATGCACCGATGATGCGGTCCGTGCGCGATTCGTAGTTGTCTCCCCGCTTTTTATTTGGTCGCGTCTTTGCGCCGCAAAGCGGCGCCGGTGTATGCCTTCCACCGCTCCGACGCCCAGCTCATATTTTCCGCCATGCGCCTCAGCATAAGCGCGCAAGATTTGCGACCCTGCCGTTCATTTCAACAACAAGAGCAGGTCGCAAGCACTATGCAATGGAAGTCTATGCGGCTATCATGATTCAAATACCAAGAAACGACGGGGCACCGCCCCGATCGCGCTTATATCCAGGGGAGGTACTCATGCGACGACGCGAATTCCTGAAATATTCCGCCGTGACAGCGTTGGCCGCTCCGTTCGTGCGCGTTGCCAAGGCTGATCTCCCGGCCATCAAGGTCGCCGTAATCGGCGCAAAAACCGGCCCGCTCGCGCCAGGCGCGGCGGTCACCCATTTCCCGCCCTACAGGCTGTGGGCACATGAGGTCAACGCGGGCGGCGGACTCAAGCTCAAGGATGGGCAGCATAAGGTCGAGTTGATCGAATATGACGACCGCACGCAGCCGCCCGAGGCGATCAAGGCGGTGGAGCGCGCCGCTACGGTGGACAAGGTCGATTGGATCGGCGGGCTCTATGCTACCGGATTCAATCTCGCCGCGGCGCCGACTTTCGCACGGCTCGGCTATCCGCAGCTCACGCAAGCCTGCGTCACCGATCAGGCGCCTTTGATCGTCAAGAAGTATCCCGGCTTCTTCATGTTCCAGGCCTCGACCACGTCCTATGCAAAGGGTGCCATCGGCGTCCTCAAAAAGCTCAAGGACGGCGGTCAGATCGGAAACAAGGTCGCCGCCGTCAACGTTGCGGACGACTTCGGCATCGAGCTTGCCAATAAGGGACGGCCGCTGTTCAAGGAAGCGGGCTTCGACATCGTCTACGACAAATCCTATCCGCTGGGCGCGCAGGACTACACGCCGGTCATCAATGCCGCCAAGGCGGCCAATCCGGACGCCTTCGTCGCCTGGTCCTATCCGCCCGACACGTTCGGCCTCGCCGACGCGGCCAAGATCCAAGGCCTCAATGTCAAGGCCTATTACTGCGCCGTCGGCTGCGCCTTCCAGGGTTTCGCGCAGAAGAACGGCGCCGCGGCCGAGAACATTCTCGGCGCCGGCGGCATCAATGACACGCCGGAGATCCGCGCCTTCTACAAGCGGCACAAGGAAGTCACCAACGTCGACGCCGACTATTGGGGCAGCCCGTTCTACTACGCGATGCTCCAGGTCCTCGCCCAATCGATCGAAGCCGTCGGTTCGCTGGATCGGATGGCGATCGCCGCCCACTTCCGGAACCGCAAATTCAAGACCCTGATCGGCGAGGTCGAAATGCCCGGCCAGATCCTCGATAAGGTCTATACCGTCGGCCAGTGGCAAGGCGGATTCTTCGCCGCCGTCGCCGGGCAGGGCTTCTCCGACTATGCGCAGGTCAAGCTGAAAACCAGCTGGGGCTGAGAATCCTTAGGCTCCGAAGGGCGGCTCCGCCGCGTGCTTCGCCGAGCCGATAAGTTCCGACGCACGGTGATCGTCCCCCGGTCGCGAACAGGCCGGGGACGAGGCCGGCGGTTTGAACCTCGCTGGTCGGGCGCGGCGCGACATCACGGCGCCGGCACCGGCCATCCGTAATCGACCACACCCGCTCGACATGGATATCGTCATCATCGGCCTACTGCTCGGCGGCACCTATGCCTTGATGGCGATGGGCTTGCAGCTGCAATACGGCGTCGCCCGCATCATGAATCTGGCCAACGGCGAGATGCTGATCGCCGGGGCGTTCGGCGCCTTCTGGTTCTATTTGGGCACGAAAGCGAGCCCGCTCCTGGCCCTGCTTTTCGTGATTCCGCTCGCCTTCGCGCTGAACTGGGCGATCTACCGCGTGCTGATCCTGCCGCTCGTGCGCCGCGCCAAGAGCCAGGGCAAGCTCGAGGTCGACAGCATTCTGGCCACCTTCGGCCTGAGCTTCATCTTCATCGGCATCATGGTGGCGGTCTTTGGCGCTCAATATACCGACTACGCCTACCTGTCGGAGCCGATTTTCATTTTTGGCGAGCGCTATGGTCTCAACCGCGTTGTCGCCTTTCTCGCCTCGGCGGCGCTCTGCACCGGCCTGTATGTCTGGTTGCACAAGACACGGGCGGGGCTGGCGTTGCGGGCGGTATCCGTCAATCCGTCCGCTGCGGGGCTCGTCTCGATCAATGTCGCGCGCACCTCGGCGTTCGCTTTCGCATTGGGCGGAGCGGTGACGGCGGCCGGCGGCGTGCTGCTCAGCATGTACTTGACCTTCGATGCGTCCTACGGCGTCGTCTTCACCCTGAAAGCGCTGATCATCGTCATTCTCGGCGGCGTCGGCGACATCCGCGGGACGATCGTTGCCGCTTTCATCCTCGGCCTCGCCGAAACCGCGGTCGCCACGCTGATCGATCCGGGCCTCACGCTCGCCGCCGCCTACATCCTGTTCATGATCGTGTTGCTGGTGCGGCCGGAGGGCCTGTTCGGGAGGCGGACGGCGTGAGCACCATGGCAAAAACGTCGGCGGGCGGCGCGGGACTGCGCATCACCGCGCGCGAGGCACGCAATCTTCTGGCCGGCGCCCTGATCGTCGTTGCCGCGGGTTTTGTACCGCTGCTGTTCAGCGGCTATGTGCTGCAGGTGGCGATTTCCATCGTCATGTATACGGCGTTCGCCACGTCATGGCTGTTGTTCTCCGGACCGACCAACTACATCGCCCTGTCGACGGCGGCGTTCTTCGGCATCGGCATGTACGTCACGGCGGCCGGCATCGATCTCGCGCCCTATCCGGTGTTGATCCTCGCCTCCGGCGTCGCCGGCGCGCTCCTGGCCGCGGTCATGGGGCTCGCCACGCTGCGCGTTTCCGGCGTCTATTTCGTCATTTTCTCTCTCGGTCTCGCCGAGCTGGTGCGGCAAATCATGACCTGGGGGCAGCACGTCTTCGGGACGATGAGCGGCCTCTACGTCACCATCGACCGCAGCGAACCGATGTACTACTGGCAACTCTTGCTGCTGGCGGCGGTGATCTTTCTGGTTGGCTGGTGGATCGGCCGCTCGCGCCTCGGATTTGCGCTGCGCATCATCGGCAACGACGAAGTCGTCGCGGTTCATTGCGGCATCAACACCGCGCGCGCCAAGGTGATCCTGTTCGTCATCTCCAGCACTTTCGCCTCGATCGTCGGGGCGCTGGTCGCGCCGCGCTGGGGCTATGTCGAGCCGGTTGTGGCGTTCAATCCGTCGTTGTCGTTTCAGGTGGTGATCATGGCGCTTCTGGGCGGCACGCACCGTTTGTGGGGGCCGCTCCTCGGCGTCATTCCGTTCACGCTCTTGTGGGAGTTGATCTCGATCGAATTCCCCGACCAGACGACGTTGCTCCTCGGCGTGTGTTTCCTCCTCATCGTCTACGTCATTCCCAACGGCATCACCGGGCTCGTCGAGGATGCGCTGAGCCGCCGCGCCGGCCACGGCGGTCCGGTCGGCGACACCCTTAGTCGTGGCGCTCATGGCGTGATCGGTTCGGTCCGGACCCTGCTGCAAGGACGGAAGCGCCACAATGCCTGAGGTCGCCGCCGCCGAGGCATTGTCCGTGGCCGGCCTCAGCAAACGCTTTGGCGGTCTGGTGGCGGTCGACAACATGTCGTTCGCGCTTGCCGAGAAAGAGGTTTTGGGCCTGATCGGGCCGAACGGCTCGGGCAAGACGACGGTGATGAACCTGATCTCCGGCGCGGCGAAGCCCAGCTCCGGCGAGATCAGGCTCTACGGCGAGTCCATCACCGGCATCGGCGCCAGTAAGGTCGCTAACAAGGGCGTCGCCCGCACGTTCCAACTGGTGCGCATGCTTCCGGGGCTGACGGTGCTCGAGAACGTCACCGCCGGCGGCGTGTTCGGTCATGCCCGCCGCTGGGGCAAGGAGCTCGAGGACCATGCCCGCGCCCTGCTGCGGCGGGTCGGCCTGCCGGACGCCGCCGGCGCCGCGGTGTCGGCGCTGACCTACATCGACCAGAAGCGCGTCGAGCTTGCCCGGGCGCTGGCGTCCGATCCAAGAATCCTGTTGCTCGACGAATGGCTGGCCGGCCTCAATCCAACCGAGCTCAAGATCGGCATTGCGCTGATCGAACAATTGCGCGCCGACGGCTGCACGATCGTCATCGTCGAGCATGTCATGCATGCGATCCGCAGCTTGTGCGACCGCTGCATCGTGATGAACAGCGGGATCAAGATCGCCGAGGGTACGCCCGCGGAGGTGCTGGCCGACCATGGCGTGATCCGGGCCTATCTCGGAGAGGCCGATGCTTGAGACGCGGAACGTGTCGGTGCTCTACGGCCGCCATCGCGCGCTGGAGAACGTGTCGGCCTCGGTGGCGAAAGGCGAGATCGTGGTCATGCTCGGCGCCAACGGCGCCGGCAAGAGCACGTTCTTGCGCGCCATCGCTGGGCAGACGCGCAAGATGGACGGCGCGACTGTGCTCATGGACGGGACCGACATCACGCATCGTCCGCCGCATGAGATCGTGGAGACCGGCATCGCGCTGGTGCCCGAGGATCGGGGCATTTTCGCCGACCTGACCGTGCGAGAGAACCTGATCCTCGGCGCCCATCCGGCCCGCGCGCGGGCGTTCGAGGCGGACAATCTGGAGCGTGTTCTGACCTTGTTTCCCAAGCTCGCAGAGCGCCCCAAGCAGATCGTGCGCACCATGAGCGGCGGCGAACGGCAGATGGTGGCGATCGGCCGCGCGATGATGTCGGCGCCGGCCATCCTGCTGCTCGACGAGCCTTCGCTCGGGCTGGCGCCGATGTTGTGCACGGAACTGTTCCGGGCGCTCGCCCGCATCAAAGACGCCGGCGTCGGGATTTTCCTGGTGGAGCAGAACGCCAAGCAGAGCCTCGCCATCGCCGACCGCGGCTATCTGCTCGATAACGGCCACATCGTCGGCGCCGGTAACGCCGCGGCCTTGACCAAGGACGAGAAAGTAAAGGCGGCTTATCTGGGGGAGTGATATGAATCCGCCCGATTGATTCCCGATTTGTCATTCCGGGGCCGAGCAAAGCGAGGAGACCGGAATCCATAACCCCAGCGCGGGAATATGGATTCCGGACTCGCCGCTGCGCGGCGATCAAGTCCGGGGCAAGCTTTTTCCGGATCATGCTTTATTGCGCGGTCCATTCCCCGGCGCTGGCACCGGCCAGCGATTGGACGCGCGCCGCGTCGGCGGCGAGCTCGCGCGCCGGACCGGAATAGACCACCTGACCGTCGTCGAGCACATAGGCGTAGTCGGCGATTTCCAGGCTCATGCGCACGTTCTGCTCGACCAGCAGCACGGAGATACCCTGCGCGCGCATCTGCACCACGATGCGGAAGACTTCGCGCGTGATGAGCGGCGCCAGCCCTTGCGATGGCTCGTCGAGAATGAGGAGCTTGGGATTGAGGAGAAGCGCGCGGGCGATCGCCAGCATTTCCTGCTCGCCGCCGGAGAGCTGCCGGCCGCGGCTCGCGCGGCGTTCCGCGAGCCGGGGAAACAGCCGGCAGACGCTGGCGGGCGTCCACGGGCCCGGCCGCGCCAGCGGCACGATGAGGTTCTCGTCCACGGTGAGGTTGGGAAAGATCCGGCGGCCCTCCGGGACGTAGCCGACCCCGAGCGCGGCGACGCGGAATGGCGGCCAGCGCGTGGTGTCCGCGCCAAAGACGGTGACGCGGCCTTGGCGCGGGGCGGTTAGGCCCATGAGGCTGCGCAGCGTCGTGGTCTTGCCGGCGCCATTGCGTCCGAGCAGCGCCGTCACCTGGCCTTCCGCGGCTTCGAGGCTGACGCCGTGCAGGATATGGCTCTTGCCGTAATAGACATGGAGCCCTTCGGCGGTGAGTGCTGCGCTCATAGGGCCTCGCTCATGCGGCTTGGCCCAGATAGGCGGTCTGCACCGCCTCGCTTGCCGCGATCTCCTGCGGCGTGCCTTCGGCGAGGAAGCCGCCCTGATCGAGCACCGTGATGCGGTCGGCGAGATGAAAGACGACGCGCATATCGTGCTCGATCAGCACGATCGTCAGCTTGGCGTCCTTGTGCAGGCGGCGGATGAGTTGCGTGACCTCGTAGGTTTCCTGATCGCCCATGCCGGCGGTCGGCTCGTCGAGCAGCAGGAGGTGCGGCCTGAGCGCGAGCGCCATGGCGATCTCCGCGGCGCGTTGGTCGCCATGCGCCAGCTCGCCGACCAGCCGGTCGGCCTTGGCGGAGAGCGCCGTGAGCGCCAGCGTCGCCTCGACGCGGCGGTGAAGCTCCGCCGCTTCGGCGCGATTGAGCCATACGCGCAGGCGATAACCGGCGGCCGCCTCGGCCGCGACGCGGACGTTCTCGAACACGGTCAGTTCGGGAAAGATCTCGGTGATCTGGAACGTGCGCGTCATGCCGAGGGCGACCCGCCGGTGCGCCGGCAAGCCGGTGATGTCGCGGCCGTCGAACAAAATCGAGCCGGCGGACGGCGCGAAGAAGCCGCTCACCAGATTGAAGAAGGTGGTTTTCCCGGCGCCGTTCGGGCCGATCACGGCGCGCAATTCGCCACGCTCGACGGTCAACGATATGTCGCGCACGGCGATAAGGCTGCCGAACCGCTTGCTCAGGTTCCTGACCTCGAGCACGCTCATGCCGTTCTCCGCTGTCGCAGCAAGCCGAGAACGCCGCGCGGGAAGAACAGGACGATAAGCACGATCAGGATGCCGATGAAGGACATCCAGTTGACCGTGACGCTCGACAGGTAATCCTGGAGAACAACAAAGACGATCGCACCGAGTAAAGGTCCCCAGAACGTGCGCATGCCGCCCATCACCGCCATGATGATGAAGTCGCCCGACAGGCTGTAATGCAGCATGCGCGGGTCGGCGAAGTTGTTGACCAGCGCGTAGAGCGCGCCGGCAAAGGCCATGAAGAAGCAGGACAGCGTGAAGGCGATCCAGATATGCAGCTCGATCTGGATGCCGAGGAAGCGCGCGCGCCGCTCGTTCTCGCGGATCGCGATCATCGTGCGGCCGAACGGCGAGCGCAGGATGAACGCCATAATGCCCACGGCGAGGGCAAAGCAGACCAGCACGAAATAGTAGAAATAGACGTCGTTATGCAGGAGGTCGATCCGGAACAGCTTGAAGTCGAGCGGCTGGCGGGCGAAGCCGCGCAGGCCGTCGTCGCCGCCGGTCACCGAGAGCCACTGGAAGGCGATGTAATAGAACACCTGGCCGAAGGCGATCGTCACCATGGCGAAGTAGATGCCGCGGCGGCGCACCAGCAATGCGCCGAGCAGGCCGCCGGCAACGCCGCCGACGAGCGTGCCGGCAACAAGCCCGAGCGGCGTGCTCGAAGCGACGAATTTCAGCGTCAGGCCGCACGCATAGGCGCCGAGCCCGAACCAGGCGGCGTGGCCGAACGACAGCACGCCGGTGAAGCCGAGCAGGAAATTGACCGCCATGGCGCCCAGCCCGAGCACCAGCACGCGGCTGCCGAGCGCGGTATAGCCGCCGAACAGCGGCATCCAGTAGGGGGCGAAGACGAGCGCGCCCCAAATCGCGACCAGCACGGCCAAATGCTTTTGCCGCTCCGCCGTCACGTCAGCATGCCTTCTTCGCCGAGCAGGCCGCGCGGCCGCAGCAGCAGCACCAGCGCCATCATGATATAGATGACCGCCTCGCTCGCCGAGGGAAAGACGACGGCGGTGAGACCGGAGGCGACGCCGATCAACAAGCCGCCGATGAGCGTGCCGGTGAGCGAGCCGACGCCGCCGACGATGATGGCGATGAAGCTCGGCATCAGCAGGCCGTCGCCCATGGTCGGCTCGAGGCCGAGCTGGCCGCCGGCGAGCACGCCTGCCAGGCCGGCGAGGAAGATGCCGACGGCGAAATTGAGCGAGCGCAGCGCCCGCACGTTGACGCCGAGCGCCGCGACGGTTTCGAGATCGAGGGTGCCGGCGCGAATGCGCACGCCAAAGCGGGTATAGCGCAACAGCACGAACAACAGCGCGACCACGACCGCCACCGTCGCCACCATGAACATGCGGTAGCCGGTGATGAAGAAGAATTCGGAGCTCAGCGCCGACATCAGCGCTGGGGGAACCGAGACGGGGAGCCCGTTTGCCCCCCAAATTTGCCGCGTGCCGTCTTCGATGATGAAGGCGAGGCCGAACGTCAGCAGCAGGCCGTAGAGCGGGTCGCGGCCGTAGATACGGCGGATCAGCAGCCGCTCGACGGCAAAGCCGATGAGCGCGGTGAGGAAGGGCGCGACGAGCAGCGCGCCCCAGAAGCCGAGATAGGGCGTAAGCACGTAGGCGAGGTAGCCGCCGATGACCAGAAAGCCGCCGTGGGCGAAATTGATCACGCCCGACAGGTTGAGAATAAGCGAGAGACCGATCGCCATCAGCGCGTAGAACGCGCCGATGATCAGGCCGTTGGTGACGTTGAAGAAGATGAGCTCAAGCATCGCAAACGGTCATTACAAAGCCCCCCACTTGCGATGCGGCGGCGACCGAAGTGAGGGGCGAAGGCGCAACAAACCGCGATCAAGCCGGCATCTGCATCTTGCAGCCGGTCTCCGCGACGGAAGGGGCGATAGCGTCGCCGGCCACAATGCTGTTCACCTTGAACAGATTCTCCGGGTCGCCGTCACCCTGATGCAACAGTTCGCCGACGAAGGCCGACAGCATGAGCTGGTGGTCGCCGCCGCGGAAATAGACCTTGTTCGGCTGCAGCTTGATCTCCGGCGGCAATTCCATGTCGGCGAGCGCCTTGGCCACGGCCTTGGCCTCGATCGATTTCGCCTTTTCGCAAGCCAGCGCATAGGCGTGGATGGTGACGTAGCCGAACCAGTTGCGCGCGGTCGGCACCTTGCCGCCGGTGCGCTTGCGGATGTCGGCGATGAACCGGTCGAGGCTGGGCGTGCCGGCCGCCTGCTTCCAGTACCACTCGAACATCCACACGCCGACCCGCGCCTCGGGCGGCATCGCTTCGACGGATTCCAGCTCTTGCTGGGTGCCGGCGACGTGGATCTGCTTTTCAATGCCGAACTGCGAGATCTGCTTGAGGCAGTTGACCATGTCGTTGCCCTGCACCAGCACGAGCAGCACGTCCGGGTTCGCCGCCCGCGCCTTGATGAGATAGGCGGAGAAATCGGTCGTGCCGAGCGGAGTGAGCTCGTTGCCGGTCACCGTGCCGCCGAGCTTCTTCAGATCGGCTTCGCAGCCCTGGAACAATGTGTGGCCGAAGGCATAGTCCGGAGTGATGAAGTGCCATTTCTTGCCGTAGGTCTTGAACAGCAGGCTGCACACCGCGTTCGCTTCCATGCGCGTGGTGTTGCAGACGCGGAACACGTTCCATTTGCAGTCGACGCCGGTGATCGGGTCGGTGTGGCCGCCGGGGACGATGTGCAGCACGCCCTTTTCGTTCGACACCTGCGCCATCGCCTGCGACAGCGCGGAATTCACATTGCCGATCAGAAAGCTGACATTGTCGCGCTCGATCAGCTTGCGTGCCTTCTGTACCGCCGTGCCGGCATCGCCGCTGGTGGAATCCTCGGAAAGGAGTTCGATCTTGCGTCCGAGAATGCCGTTCTTGGCATTGATCTGGTCGACCGCGAGCTCGCAGCCGATCTGCTCGTTCTTGCCGGGCGCGGCATAGGTGCCGGTCAGCGGATCGTCGAAACCGATCTTGATCGGTTCCTCGCCGCGGGCCTGCAGCACAAATGGGCTCGCAACCTGCACGGCGCCGATCGCCAGACCGGCCTTGAGCACCGTTCGGCGCGGTACGGGACGGCCGAGAAGATCCTTGGACATCGCATTACTCCCTGCCTGCTGATGGTTCGTTGCCACTCGCGCCCCTCAATTCTGGAACTTATTCCACACGGGTCGCAATTGGCGAGCGCAATCCCGTGGTGAGACAAAGAGGCGCTGTCGCGGCATATCCGTCAAGCCGGAACAGAAGTCGGCAGCATGAGACGCCGGGGACGCCGCTCATCGCCTTTCCGACTTGCGCGTTGAAGTGCGCGCCGGCCATTGCCGGTGCAGCCAAAGCCGCGCGAGGCGGTGGACATTGCCGGGCGGATCGAGGAAGTTCTGGCCCACACCAGGTCGCCGGCCATGCCTTTTCCGCGCGCGTCGAAAGCTCTTGCTCGCTTCACGGTGCTCGACCTCTCGCGCGTGCGCGCGGGGCCGACCTGCGTGCGCCAATTGGCCGACTGGGGCGCCAATGTCATCAAGATCGAAGCGCCGCCCGGGACGGAAGAGCAGATGGGCGGGCCGCGGGCGGGACCGGATTTCCAGAACCTGCATCGCAACAAGCGCAGCATGACGCTCAACCTGAAAGTGCCGGAAGGCCTCGCCGCCTTCAAGCGCCTGGTCAGGCGCGCCGACGTCGTGGTGGAGAATTTCCGTCCCGGCGTGAAAAAGCGGCTGGGCATCGACTACGAGACGCTCGCCAAGATCAATCCGCGCCTCGTCTACGCCAGCATTTCGGGCTTCGGCCAGGACGGCCCCTATGCCGAGCGGCCGGGCTTCGACCAGATCGCGCAGGGCATGGGCGGGCTGATGTCGGTCACCGGCCTACCGGGACATGGGCCGCTCCGCGCCGGCATCCCGGTCGCCGACCTCAGCGCCGGCTTGCTGGCGGCGCTCGGCATCCTCGTCGCGCTCCTCGAGCGGGAAAAATCCGGCCGCGGCCAGCGGGTCGAGACCTCGCTCCTTGAGGCGCAGATCTTCATGCTCGATTTTCAGGCCGCGCGCTATCTGATCGACGGCGAGGTGGCAAAACAAGCCGGCAACAATCACCCGACCAACATTCCGTGCGGCGTGTACCGGACGCACGACGGCTGGGTGAACATCGCCGCCGTCGGACACGTCATCTGGGAGCGGTTCTGCCGGACCATCGGGGCGCCAGCGCTGCTGCAAAACGAGGACTATCGCACCGCCGCGGCGCGATCGAAGAACCGCGATGCGCTCAATGCCGAGATCGAGACTTATCTTAAGAGCCGCACCAGCGCCGACTGGATCGAGCGCTTGAACAAGGCCGGGGTGCCCTGCGGGCCGATCTATTCCATCGACGAGGTGTTCGCCGACCCGCAGGTGCGGCATCTCGGCATCGCCCAGGGCGTCAGGTGCAGGGACAGGAGCGAGCTGCGTCTCGTCGGCCAGCCGGTCAAGCTGTCGCGCACGCCCTCGCGCCTTGCGGCGCCGCCGCCGGACGTCGGCGAGCACACCGACGCGGTGCTCAAGGAATTCGGCTTTTCCGCGCGCGCCATCGCCGCGCTGCATAAGGCCAAGGCGGTGTGACGATGCCGTTCATCCTTCCCGGCCGTTCCCGCAAGCGCGGCAGGCAGTCGCGTGGCGCGCGAGGAAAGCGGGCCGCCGCCCGAGCAAGCAAAAGGGATTAAGCAAATGACGCAAACCGACAAGCTGCTGTCGCGCAAGGAAGGCGGCGTCGGCGTCGTGATCTTCAACAATCCGGAGCGGCACAATGCGGTGTCGCTCGACATGTGGGAGGCGACGAAACGCGTGCTCGACGAGTTTGCGGCCGACGACGCGGTCCGCGTCGTGGTGCTCACCGGCGCCGGCGGCAAGGCGTTCGTGTCGGGCGCGGATATTTCCAAATTCGCGAGCGAGCGCGCCTCGCCCGAGGCCGCCCGCCTCTACAATGCCAGAACCGAGGCGGTCTTCAGCGCCGTCTACGAGTTCCCGAAGCCGACGATCGCGATGATCCGCGGCTATTGCCTCGGCGGTGGGGTCGGGATCGCGACCTCTTGCGACCTGCGCGTTTGCTCCGCGGAGTCCCGCTTCGCGGTGCCGGCGGCGAAGCTCGGACTGGGCTACGGCTATGCCGGCCTCAAGCGGCTCGTCGACCTCGTCGGACCGGCCAGCGCCAAGGAGATGCTCTATACCGCGCGCCAGTTCGACGCGCAGGAAGCCTACGCCATGGGCCTCGTCAACCGCGTGGTGCCGGCGGCGGAACTGGAAAGCGCGGTGAAAGGCGTCACCGACATGATCTGCGTCAACGCCCCGCTCACGATCAAGGCGGTCAAGTTCACGATCGGCGAGGTTTCCAAGGACGAGTCGTGGCGCAACCGCGCGCGCGTCGATGAGCTGGTGGAGCAATGCTTTGCCAGCCGTGACTACGCCGAAGGGCGCACCGCCTTCATGGAGAAGCGCAAGCCGGTGTTCACCGGCACCTGACACGATGCGTCCGGCTTGCGCGCGCCGGCCCCCGTTTTCTTAAGCCGCAAAGAAAATGCCTGATTGGACGATCGGCCAAAACGGCCGGATTTTTATTTTCGGATTTTTGTCGGCGATCGCGCCGCTTTCGATCGATATTTATCTGCCGGCGCTGCCGATGCTGCGCCGGGCGCTCGCGGCCGACGCGGCGCACACCTTGTTCACGCTCTCGGCCTTCTTCGTTGGCTTTGGCGTCGGCCAACTGCTCCTCGGACCGTTGTCCGACCGCTTCGGTCGCAAGCCTCCGCTGCTCGCCGGTCTCCTCGTCTACATCGTCGCGTCGGCGGCCTGCGCGCTGGCGACGACCATGTCGGCGATCGTGTTCTGGCGCTTTCTGCAGGCTTTCGGCGGGGCGGTCGCACCGACCGTGGTGCAGGCGATGGTCCGCGATCTTTACGATCGCGAGCAGAGTGCGCGCGTCTTTTCGCTCAACATGCTGGTGACGGCCGCGGCGCCGGTGGTGGCACCGTTGATCGGCGGCCAGGTGCTGCTCTGGCTCGATTGGCGCGCGATCTTCTGGGTACTGGCCGGATTCGGCGCGCTCTCGCTGTTGGCCGCACTCGCTTTGCCGGAAACGCTCGGCCGGGAACGCCGCAGCGAAGCGCGCCCGCTCGCCATGCTGCGTGGCTATTTGGCGCTGTTCGGCAGCCGCCGCTACGTCGGCTACGTCGCCTGCTCCAGCTGCTATTTTTGCAGTTTGTTCGCCTTCATCGCCGGCTCGCCATTCGTCTACATCGACTATTTCGGCGTGCCGCCGCAATATTACGGCTTCCTTTTCGGCGTCAACATGATCGGGATGATCGCCACGACCTATGTCAACAGCCGCATCGTGGTGCGGCGCGGCGCCGACCGGCTGCTGCGTCTCGCGTGCTCGATCGGCGCCGCCGGCGGCCTCGTCCTGCTGGCGACCGGGACGAGCGGGTTTGGCGCGGTCGCGGGACTCGCGCTGCCCTTGTTTGTCGTGTTGTCGCTGCTCACCGTGGTGGCCTCGAACGCGATTTCCGGCGCGCTCGCGGTTTCGCCGAACCGCGCCGGCGCGGCGGCGGCGCTCGCCGGCGCGCTGCAATTCGGCGCCGGAGCGCTGACCAGCGCGGCGATCGGTTGGTTCGCCGACGGCACGCCGCGGCCGATGAGCGTCCTCGTTTGCGCCGGAGCGGTGGCGGCGCTCATCGCCGATCTGGTTCTGCTCGGAAGGCCGCGCGACTGATGCACCTTGTTTCGCCTGCTCCCCGCGGCTAAATACGGGCGCGCGCCGCGCAACCCTGTTCTACCTTCGTGGAGAGGTGGCAGAGTGGTTGAATGCACCGCACTCGAAATGCGGCATACGGGCAACCGTATCGGGGGTTCGAATCCCTCCCTCTCCGCCA
>JASHPW010000117.1 GCA_030037895.1 Xanthobacteraceae bacterium
CGAACCAGTTCCGCCACCGCGCGCGCTTGCTCCGGGGAGAGCCTCGGTTTCGCCCCGGGAGCGGTTCGATTATGAAGCCCTCCCAGACCTTCAGCATTGTAGCGGTGCACCCAATCGCGCAGGCTCTGTCGATCCATGCCACAGGAGCTCGCCGCCTCGCTGCGCGATTTGCCTTCCAAGACCAGTGCCAAGGCCAGTATTCGCCGCGCCGCCGCCACATCCTCGCTCCGCTTCGCACACGCGCGCAGGTCCTGTGCCGTGTAATCCCTCCGTGTGATCGCAACCGCCGTCATCCCAGCCTCCTCGCGAATCAAGAATGCCAAGGAATCACATCCGAGCAGCCCACGGAATCCCCCATGAGTCAGAATTAAATACCGTTGGTATTACTTCAACTGATCGGCCACCTTGTCGATCCCGGCCTTGACGCAGGCTTCGTCCTTGTCGCCGCCCGGCGCGCCGGAAGCGCCGGCCGCGCCGATGACTTGGCCATCTACCTTGATCGGCAGAGCGCCCCGGAAGGCGATGATATTCGTGAGATGGACATAGGGAGTAGTCGGATCGGCTTTTACGCGATCGGCCAGCGCGCCCGAAGGGCTGCGCAGCGTGCGCGCGGTGTAGGCCTTTCGGAAGCTGTTCTCCATCGTGTGCGGCGGGGTGTCGTCGCCGCGCACCTGCACGATAATCTCGCCGTTGCGGCCGACCACGGTGGCTGACACGGCGTAGCCGTTGGCCTTACAGGTCTCGATCGCGGTTTGCGCGATGGTTATGGCGATGGAAGCGGTCAGGTCCTTGTGGTTGAGCAGTTGCGCACCCGCGGGCGCGGTCCACGCGCAGGCGCACGCCGAAGCGACTGTGATGGTCGCGAGACGAAGCGCGGACGATGACATGGCGATTCTCCCTGATGTCTTTGCCGTCCCTTCGTTGGGACGGCGTCGCAGACTAGCGCGTTCGCGTTGCGCTGTCAGGGCAGACTCCACTACGGAGTTTTAACTTGCCGGCGCGAATGATCGTTTGCGTGGTCCGTCTCCGCGCCGCAAGCTACTGCGCATCACCGAGTCGGGCCACATGGTCATCGCTTCTCGTTCAGGTCCTCTTCAGCGTGCGCGCGACGTAATCGCGGACATAGTCGAGCGTTTCCGGGGCAGCCCAGATTTCGGTGACGACTTTGTCGGTCGCGGTACGGCGGCGCGCCACGCGTTCGGCGACCGATTGGCGGAGCTGCTTCTTGGTCTGGGCGAAGGCGGCCGGCGAGAGTGTTGCGAGATGTTGGGCCGTCGCAAGCGCCTGCTGCATGAGTGCATCTGCGTCCACCACCTCGTCGATCAAGCCGCGCTGCAGAGCGTCGTCGCCGTCGTAAGTCCCGCCGCCAAGGATCAACCCGGGCAGATGGCGCTCCGGCACGGCGAAACGCATGATTTCCATCGGCAGCGCCGAAAACGGCACGCCCACCAGCAGCTCGGTCACGCCGATGCGTCCGCTCGCGCGCGCCATGATTCGTCGGTCGGCGCAGCAAGCGAGCACGCAGCCGCCGGCAATGGCATGGCCGTTGATCGCCGCTACCACCGGCTTCTCGTGGAAGAACACCGCGTCGTAGAGCCGGTGCAAGGCGGGAAGAAATTCTCGCACATAATCGGGTCCGCCCGCGCTCAACCGGATGAGGTCGACTCCCGCCGAAAACATCCGTTCCTGCCCGGTCAACACCACTGCGCGTACGCTCGAGGCGCGAAGCTTGCCGAAGCATTTGGCCAGCGCCGTGCACAGTTCGATGTCCAGCGCGTTGGCCTTGCCGTGCCTGACGGCAACGACGGCAACGCCGCTATCGGTTTTCAGATCGATCATGAACCCTTGCCTGCTGCATTGCCGCCAGCGCCCGCGGACAGCCGCTGGATGTACTCTGCGCCTCCCCGGAGCGCAATCCGCTTACATTGATCGGATTGTCGCCGCAGACTGTTGGCGGAGACCTGGGCACGCGATGCTGCTGTCGCGACGATCGCTTCGCCTCACGTCTCCGCCGCCGCGATGGCGTGAAAGAACGTGCCGGTGACACGGCCGCGGCGACCGCCCGCTTTCTCCGGTGGGCGGCCTTCGCTGCCGGCAAGCTCGGCAAACGGCTCATCGAACCCGGCAGAGGTAAGCGAGGCATAGTGGAATTCGTGACCGTGCACCCGCGTTCCCTCGCGGCCGAGGACGCTGTCGCAGAGAAGCCGCGCGGTGCGATAACCGAGATGCAGCTTGCGCGCGGCGAAGCTCGTCGCATGGCCGAGCAATCCGACCATGGCGTGGCGTTGTCCGGCGGCATCTTCGAGGCCTTCGCCCAAGATCATGTAGCCGCCGCACTCGCCATGCACCGGGCGCGTCTGCGCGAAGCGCCGCAATCCGGCCGAGAAGCAGTGGGCGGCGGCGAGCGCTGCGGCGTGCAGTTCCGGATAGCCGCCGGGCAGCCAGCAGCTGTCGGCGCTCGCGGGCGGCGCCTCGTCGGCGAGCGGGGAAAACGGCATGATCTCGGCACCGGCGCGCCGCCATGCCTCGATGAGGTGCGGATAGACGAAGCTGAAAGCGCGATCGCGCGCCAGCGCGACGCGCTGGCCGGGCGGGGGCAAGGCCGGCGCGCGCCGCGGGCGTTCGATCGCCGCAGCGGGCTGGAACGGCGCGGCGATCGTCATGATGGCGTCGAGATCGAGGCGCCGCTCGGCGGTCGCGGCGAAGCGATCGATCAGGGCGGGAAGATCGGCCTGCTCGCCCGCCTGCACCAGGCCGAGATGGCGTTCCGGCAGCGCCAGCGCCGCTTCGCGCGGGATTGCGCCGAGAAGCGGAATATCGAGCGCGGCGATGGCGTCGGCGACGAGCGCGCGGTGGCGTTCGCCACCGACGCGGTTGAGGATCACTCCGGCGATGCGCACGGCCGAATCGTGCGTCGCAAAACCGCGCAGCACGGCCGCGGCCGATTGCGCTTGGCGGCCGACATCGAGCACGAGCACGACCGGCAGATGAAAATGCGCGGCGAGATCGGCAGTGGCGCCGCGCCGGCCGGCCGGCCCGGCCGCGCCGTCGAACAGGCCCATGACGCCTTCGATCACGACGACGTCGGCGCCCGTTGCCGCTTGTGCGGCGAGCGCGTCGAGCAGCGCCGGCGCCATGGCCCAAGAATCGAGATTGACGCTAGCGTTGCCGGAGACGGCGGCGTGGAACGCTGGGTCGATGTAATCGGGCCCGGCTTTCGCCGCGCGTACGGCAACGCCACGCCGCTTGAGCGCAGTCATGAGCGCAAGCGTTACCGTGGTCTTGCCGGCGCCGGAATGCGGCGCGGCGATGATGAGCCCGCGCGCCGTCATGGCAATTCCGCCGTCCGGAATAACCGGAGCTTGCACCATCACACCGAATCCTTTTCGACTGCTCCAGTCTCGCCGATGAGCCGCTCCCGCAAATCGACGATCGCGCCGATCACCACGATCGCCGGCGGCTCGAATTTTTGCTCGCGCGCGGCGGCCGAGATTCTTCGCAACGTCGAGACCAGGATGCGCTCTTTCGGCGTCGTTGCCGAAGCGATCACGGCGGCGGGGGTGTCGCCGTCGAGCCCCGCCGCCATCAAGGCCGCGGCGATGCGCTCGAGATTGTGCATCACCATGTAGAGCACGAGCGGCTGGCCGGCCTTGACGAGCGGCGTCCAATCGAAGTCCTCGTCGGCGCCGTGTCCGGCGGCGAAGATGACGGCGCGGTTGACGCCGCGCAGCGTAGCCGGGATCGCCGCCGCCGCGAGCGCCGCGAGGCCGGCGGTAACGCCGGGGATGACGCGGAAAGGCACGTCGGCGGCCGCAAGCGCCATCGCTTCTTCGCCGCCGCGCCCGAACACGAACGGATCGCCGCCCTTGAGTCGCAGTACCCGGTGCCCGGCGCGCGCCAGCGCGACGAGCCGCTCGCTGATATCGGCCTGCGTCGCGGAAGGCTTGCCGCCGCGTTTGCCGGCAAATTCGAGCCGCGCCTGCGGGCCGGCAAGCGCCAGCACGCGCGGATCGACCAGCGCGTCGTAGACGATCACATCGGCTTGCTGCAGGCCGGCCAGCGCATCGAGCGTAAGCAAGCCGGGATCGCCCGGCCCGGCGCCCGCCAGCCACACATGACCCGGCGCGAAGACCGGAACGCCCGCGCGTCGCGCCGCCAAGGCATCCCAGGCCGTCATGGTCCGGCCTTCCCGTGCTGCCCGGCGCTTTGCCGGAACCGGCGGCCATAGTCGGCGTCGTAGAGCGCGCTGTCGCGAAAATCGTCGGCGCCGAGCGCGGGGCCGACGAGGATGAGGGCCGTGCGCTCGATCCGCTCCTGCGCGACTTTTTCGGCAATGTCGGCGAGCGTGCCGCGCAGGATGCGCTGCGCGGGCGAGCTTGCCTGCACCACGACCGCCGCCGGACAGCCGGCGCCGTAAAACGGCGTCAGCTCGTTGACGACGGCCTTGATGGCGTGGATCGCGAGGTGGACGACGAGGGTCGCGCCGCTTGCCGCGAACGTCGCGAGCTTCTCCCTCTCGGGCATGCGCGAGGCGCGGCCGGGGACGCGGGTCAGCACCACGCTTTGCGCGACCTCGGGCACGGTCAACTCGCATTCCAAGGCCGCCGCCGCCGCCGCAAAGGCCGGCACGCCGGGCGTGAGCGTATAGGGAATGCCGCGCCGTCTGAGCCGGCGCAATTGCTCGGCGAGCGCCGAGTAGATCGAGAGGTCGCCGGAATGGAGCCGCGCCACGTCGTGACCGGCGGCGGCGGCCGATGCGAACTCGGCGTCGATTTCGTCGAGCGACAGCGGCGCCGTGTCGACGATGCGGGCGCCCGGCGGACAAAAGCTCAGCAATTCGCGCGGCACAATCGAGCCGGCATAAAGGCAGACCCGACAGCGCCCGATGA
>JASHPW010000118.1 GCA_030037895.1 Xanthobacteraceae bacterium
CCGGCTGTGCGGGCGCGGAGCGCGGCGCGGCGGCATTGTCGGTCGCCGCGACCGAGGAGGGCAGCGCCGCAGCGGTGGCGCCATGATTGGGGCCAATCGCGTTGAGGCGGGACTGGTCAGGCGCGGCGAGAGGTTGTTCGGGATGCAGCCGCTCGAACCCGCGCGCTCCCAATGCCGGCCCGGCCGAAGCGTTCGCCGGGAACGCTGATTCGAGGGCCGTGCCAAGCGGCACAAACCGGACGCTCGGCGATGCCGGACGTATGACTGGGCCCAAAACTTCCGCGCGCCGATTGGCCTCGATCGATTCGAGGCGTCGGGTCTGCAGTTCGGCGGCCCGCAGCGTCAGCCAGCCCATCAACGCCGAAATATCGAGGGTCCGTTCGGGCGCCGCGAGCGGGCCCTTGACGTCGACGGCAAGCTCCGGCCGCATGCGGATCAGGGCGTTCGTTGCCGGTTGGCCCGAGAGCGTCATGCGCGCGTCGATGGCGGCGCTGTCGAGGTCGAGCGTTCCGGCAAGGGACAGTTTGGCGCCGCCTTGCGCTTGCAGCGTCGCATCGGCAAGACGGATCTGCCCTGCGGTGATGGTCACATTCACGTCGCCGTCCGGCAGGGCAAGGCGGCCATTGTCCATCGCGGCGCTCACCGCGGCGCGGATCTTCGACGCGTCGATCGAGCCGTTCACATCGGCGGCATGGGTCGCGGCAGCGAACGCCGCCGTGTCGAGTCCCGCGACATGGGCGGTGGTCAGCCTGATCGCACCGCCGCCGTGCAGCGAGTCGATGAGGCCCTCGGGGCTCAGACCGAAGCTGTCGCCCTGGAGTTTCACCGTGATCCGCCCATCGACGGCATTTTCGCCGGATGCGAGGGATGCGAGGATCGCCGCGGCGTCGGCGTCGGTCAGCTCCATGTGTCCCTGCGCGACCAATTCCGTCGCATCGTGGCGGAACGTCAGCGCGCCGGTGAGGCGCCCGCCGGCGAGATCGGCCGCGATATCGTCCACAGCGATTTCCGGCGGCGCGAACCGCACGATTCCGGCGAGGTCGCGGGCGATCAGCGCCGGCGCCAGAGACGCGCGGTCGAGCTTGAAGGCGAGCGACCCCTTCATCGCCGCGAACGCACCGGCGCCGACCGGCGCCGCCGACCATAGCCCGCCGCCCGCCGCCGCGCCGCCCGGCAAGCCGAGCAGCATCGCGGCGAGCGCCGCGGCGTCGGCGTCGTCGGCCTCGACATCGCCGTCGATCCCGATCGGATTTGACAGTTTGAGGTCGACGCGACCGTGCAGCGTCGCCTTTCCGGCGGCAACTTTCAGATCCGTGAACGACAGGGCCGTCCCGGCCATGCCGACATTCGCGTCCGCCGAGACCGGGACAGCGGCGCCCGCTTGTCCGGTCAGTGCGCGGTGGAGCGGACCAAGGTCGGCGGCGGACGCCTTCACGTGCAGGCTCCCTGCCGGCACCTCTTTGCCGTTCAGATGCAGCATGCCCTCGGCTGCGGCGGAAAAGCCGCCGGCGGCGGCGAGAGCGTTGACGTGAATATCGCCGTTCATCGGCCCGGCCGCTGAAATCGTGAACTGGCCGGGCAATTGATCGACGGCAAGGACGCTGTCGAGGCCGAAGAGCCGCGTCAGCGCGCCGCCATCATCGGCATCGAGCCGGCCATCGATATGAACGACGGCCGCAGCGGGGTGCGCCGGCTCGCCGGTTGCCGCGCCATTGAGCGCAAGGCGCATCGCGCCCAATTGTCCGGCGACATCGAGCTTGGCAATGCTGCCGGCGCCGGCCGCCCGGTCAATGGTCAGGACGCCGTGCACCGTGGCCGGCGCCAATCGATCGGCGAAACGGCGAAACACGTCCGCAGCCTGCTGCGGCGCGAAGCGGCCGACGACGCCCGCCAGTCCGGCAAGCGCTCTCGCATCGAGATCAAGCGTCAGGCTTCCGCGCGGCTGTGACGACAGCTCGTCGATGCGTCCGCTGATATCCAGCGCGGCTCCGCCCAGATCGCCGACTGAAAGGCGGTCGATGTGCAACGTTCCGGCGTCGAGTTTGAGTTGGGCGTTGATCATGCGCGCGTCGACGCCGGCGAGCGTCGCCTTGCCGATATCGAGCATAAGGGCGACCTTATGCGGCACTTCGAAGCCGCCATCGGATATCGCCGCTTTTGCAAATGCCGTGAGCGCATCGATGTCGAGTCCCGCGGCGTGAAGCTCGGCATCAAGCGTTGCCGGGCGGTCGTTCACCGCCCAGGTGTAGGCGAGCCGGCCCGTTACATTATTCTCGCGGTCGAGCACTGCGGTGACCCGATCGAGCGCGAAATGATCGCTGGCGATCGTAACCTCGCCCTGCGCGGTCAACGCTTTGGATGGACCGGAAGGCTGATCGGCGCGGCCTTCGAGCCACGCCACCAGCATTTTCAGATCGGCCGATTCGAGAGCGGCAGGCCCACGGAAGGCGAGGCCTTGCGGCGTGTTGGCGAGCCGGCCGCTCAGCTTGACCTCGGTGAGACCCGGCGCACGGAGCTCGAAGCCATTGAGGCCCCACCCGTCGCCATCGAAGCTCACATCGCCGTGCAACGCCTGAATGGTGGTGCCGCCCAACGTCAGCGCATCGATGGCGACACCGACCGCAACCGGCATCGGCGGCTTCACCGCCGCAACGAAGGCTTCGCAGAAACTCTTGATGACGAGGAGCGGCGGCCGGTGCGTCACGTCCGGCTCGGCGAGCGCGCGATCGACATCGACCTCCCGCGCCGAGACCGTGCCGTTAAGATGCGGACGTTTGCCGAATGTCAGTTCGGCCCGGCCGTTGACCTCGACCGCCCGCTCCGCGGGCCCGTAGACCAGGTCGAGATCCTGCAGCGCCGCCGAAGCGGGCGTCGCGTGCAGCTTGCCGGTGAGCCGCCACGGATCGCTCATCACGCGCTGGCCGTGCGCCAAAGTCGCCGCGGCCGGCCGCGCCAGCGCCAACGTACCTGCGAATTGCGGAATGCCGCGAGCGAAAGTCAGCGTGCCCTCGATCTCCGTGGTCAGCGGATGATCGGATGGATCGACCCCGAGCCTGAGCTTGACCGCGCCGTTCTCATCGGCGCGATTGCCCGATAGCCGGAAGCTGTAAAGCTCGTCGCCCGCAACGAAAGCGCCTTCGCCCTGGAACGGTCCGAATGAACTGATGTCGCCGTCGAGCCAGAGCTTCTGCAGCACGAGGCGCGAGCCGGACGCTGCATCGCTGAGAATGACGCGTCCGTCCTCGACACGCAGACGCGATATGGCAAGCTCATCGAGACGCAGCGACGGCGATCCGTCCCGCCAGTCGATGGCGCCGGCGCGGTCGAGGCCGAGGCTGATTTGCGGCGCCACGACGTGCAGCTCCGTGACGTGCACTTCGCCCCGCAGCAGCGGACCCAGCCCGACTTCAAGATCGATCAGGCCCACCCGCATTTGTGATTCGCGGCCCGCACCGCCGACTTCGACGTCGTGCAGCGTGATGCGCGGCGTCGGCAGCAGGCGCGCGTCTATCGTCCCCTTCACGCGCACCGGCAACCCGGTCAGCCGGCCGGCCTCGGTCTCGAACGCCGAGCGATATTGATTCCAATCGACCACGAGCGGCGCCACCAGCGCCGCAACCAGCGCCAGGATGATCGCGATCGCCAATCCGAGCAGCGTCGTCTGCACGGGACCTCCGCGCCTTGGTTGCCTGAGCGAAACCCCGCACGCGCCTACCGAAGTCTAAATTAAGCCTTAACGGAGCGCGCGTCTCGCCGGCGTGGCGCGGCGCCGGCAAGTCGGGGCGCAATCGCCGAGCCCGCCGCAAGCGCGCATTTTCACGATTTTCCGGGCGATTCTATGTCGCTTGAACGCGCTTCGTTCAGAGAGCAACGATCTTACCCGGGTTCATGATGCCGAGCGGATCGAGCGCGCGCTTGATCGCGCGCATGGCGTCAAGCGCGGGCTCGCCATGCTCGGCGGGCAGAAATTTCATCTTGCCTTGGCCGATGCCGTGCTCGCCGGTGCAGGTTCCGTCCATCGCCAGCGCGCGCTCGGCCAGGCGTTCGAGGAAGGCGTGCACGCGCGCGACCTCCTGCGCGTCGTTGCGGTCCACCATCAGCCCGACGTGGAAGTTGCCGTCGCCGACATGGCCGACGATCGGCGCGACGAGATCGTTCTCGGCGATGTCGCGCTGCGTCTCGGTCACGCATTCGGCAAGCCGCGAGATCGGGACGCAAACGTCGGTCGCGAGCGAATAGGCGCCGGGGCGCAGCCCGCATTGCGCCCAATAGGCGTCATGGCGCGCCTGCCAGAGCCGGGAGCGGTCCTCCGCGCGCGTCGCCCGCTCCAACGGACCGCCGCCGAATTCCTGCGCGATCTCGCCGAAGCGCTGCGATTGCTCGGCGACGGCCGCCTCGGTGCCGTGAAATTCGAGGAACAGCATCGGCGTTTCCGGCAAGGCGAGCTTCGAATAGGCGTTGGACGCGCGCACCTGCAACGCATCGAGAAGCTCGATCCGCGCCACCGGGATGCCGGACTGGATCGTGAGAATCGTCGCGTTGCACGCCGCCTCGACCGAGGGAAACGGACAGACGCCGGAGGCGATCGTCTCGGGGATGCCGGCGAGGCGCAGCGTCAGCTCGGTGATGATGCCGAGCGTGCCTTCCGAACCGACGATCAGGCGCGTGAGATCGTAGCCGGAGGCGGATTTCTTCGCCCGCCGCGCGGTGGATATCAGCTCGCCGTTGGCGAGCACCGCTTTGAGCGCAAGCACATTGTCCTTCATCGTGCCGTAGCGCACGGCGCTGGTGCCGGAGGCGCGCGTCGCCGCCATGCCGCCGAGCGTGGCGTCGGCGCCGGGATCGATCGGGAAAAATACGCCCTGATCGCGCAGCTGCTCGTTGATCTGCTTGCGGGTGATGCCGGGCTCGACGACGCAATCGAGATCCTCGGCGTGGACGGCGAGCAGGCGATTCATGTCGCGGAAATCGAGCGAGATGCCGCCGCGCGGGGCGTTGACCTGGCCCTCGAGCGAGGTGCCGGCGCCGAAGGCGATCACCGGCACGCGCTCGGCGGCGCATAGGCGCACGATCCGCTGCACATCCGCGGTCGCCTGCGGGAAGACCACCGCGTCCGGCGGCTGATTGCCGATCCAGGTCAGCGTGTTGCCGTGCTGCTCGCGCACCGCGCGCGAGGTGACGAGCCGGTTGCCGAAATTCGCGGCCAGCGCCGCGATGACGGCCTCGACCGCCTTGCGGTCGTATCTGAGCCCCTCCTGTGCCTCGGCGATGACCATCGTGCCCGCTCTTCTTGATCTTCGCCATCAGGGTGACGGCGCCGGTCCCGCCGGTCAAGGGCGCAGCGATCGGGCTTGCTTCGTATGCGGAATCGGCCACAGTGGCGGCACGCGCCACGCCGACAGCCCGAATGCTCGATCGCCCCGACCTCGAACCGGCCTTCTTCGCGCCCTTCGTGTCCTCGGTGATGCGGGTCGAGCCGGGTTGGATCGACTATAACGGCCATCTCAACATGGCCTATTACAACGTGCTGTTCGACCGCGCGGTTGACGAGGCGTACGAACTCCTGGGCTGCGGCGCGGGCTATGTCGAGGCGAGCCGGCATTCCTGCTTCACCGCCGAGGTGCATGTGCGCTATTTGCGCGAACTCCATGCCGGCGATCCGGTGCGCGTGACCTTCCAGCTCGTCGATTTCGACGCCAAGCGGCTGCATTATTTCGAGCAGCTGTTCCACGCGGTCGAAGGCTGGCTCTCGGCCACGTCCGAGAACATGGCGCTGCACGTCGATATGAAGACGCAAAAGACTGCGGTTCTCCCCGACGCCATCGCCACCCGCCTGGCGCGCATGAAGGCCGCGCACGCGAACTTGCCGATGCCGGACGGCGTCGGCCGGCGCATCGCCATGCCGCAAAAGGCTTGAATTTTGCGCAAAAAGTCCCTTATGGTAGAAAAGTCGGAAGGAATTCTACCATGGGAACGCCGCAGCTCAACATCAAGGACGCGGAGGCCACGCGCTTGGTCCGCGAACTCAGCGCGCTGACCGGCGAAACGCAGACTGAGGTGGTTCGCAAAGCCCTACGCGAACGTCTGCAACGCGAGAAGGCGGAGCGCGAATCCGCTACGGCCCGCACTGCGGAGCAGAAACGCCGGGAATTTGAGAAGGCATGGGCCAAAATTCAAAAAATTCAGGAAGAAGTGCGCCGCTTGGGGCTGACGGAAGGCATGCTCACGGATGATGACCTTTATGATGAGAATGGACTGCCGAAGTGAATGATGACACGGTCGTTCTCGACTCCTCGATATTTGTGGCGATCTTCAGGAGCGAAGCCGACAGCGCGCGCCTGACCGAGCGCGCCATGTCCTATAAGCGACGGGTCATCTCGGCGGCCACATGGCTGGAATCCGCCATGGTGTGCGAAGGCGCGATAAAGGAGGGGGGCGGTGCTCGCTTTGCGGAGATCGTCGCGTCGCTCGGCATCGAAATCGTCCCATTCACATTTGAGCACGCCCGCCTCGCTTTGGAGGCGTTCAAACGCTTTGGCAAAGGGCGAGGAGCCAAAGCCGCGCTGAACTACGGTGACTGCTTCGTCTATGCGTTGGCTCAGCAACTTGCCGCGCCGCTGCTGTTCAAGGGCGGCGACTTCGCCTTGACCGACATTGCGCCCGCGTGATTTTGCGGCCCCTGCGCCGCCAAACCTGTATTCCCCTCGCAAATTGCCGCCGGGAGTGCCATTTTTTCACCGTGAGAATCACGGACATCTGGCGCCTTGGCTGATCCCTTGAGAGAGACCCACGACCCGCAAGCAGCTCCGGCGGCGGCGCCTCCGTCGCCCGCGCCCGGCGGTATTGCCGCGCGTGCCCGCGCCGCGGCCGGCGCGCCCTACCTCGCCGGACTCAATCCCGAGCAGCGGCTCGCCGTCGAGACGCTGGACGGCCCGGTGCTGGTGCTCGCCGGCGCCGGCACCGGCAAGACGCGGGTCCTCACCGTGCGCATCGCCCACATTCTCGCGACCGGCCGCGCCCGGCCGAGCGAGATACTGGCGGCGACCTTCACCAACAAGGCGGCGCGCGAAATGAAAGAACGCGTCGGCGAGATCGTCGGCGGCGTGGTCGAGGGCATGCCATGGCTGGGCACGTTCCACTCGATCGGGGTGAAGATCTTGCGCCGGCACGCGGAGCTGGTCGGCCTCAAGTCCGATTTCACCATTGTCGACGTCGACGACCAGATCCGGTTGTTGAAGCAGCTCCTCGAAGCCGAGAATATCGACGAGAAGCGCTGGCCGGCGCGCGTGTTAGCGATGCTGATCGACGGCTGGAAGAACCGCGGGCTTGCGCCCGAGCATGTCCCCGCCGGCGAAGCCGCCGTCTTCGCCAACGGCAACGGCCTGAAACTCTACAAGGCCTATCAGGAGCGGCTGAAGATCCTCAACGCCGCCGATTTCGGCGATTTGCTGTTGGACAACATCCGGCTGTTCCGCCAACAACCCGAAGTGCTGCGGCAATACCAGGCGCGCTTCCGCTTCATCCTGGTGGACGAATACCAGGACACCAACGTGGCGCAGTATCTCTGGCTGCGGCTCCTGGCGCAGCGGACGAATCCGGAGCGCACACGCTTACCCTCTCCCGTTGCGGGCGAGGGCGGTTCCGCGCGGAGCGAGGAACCGGGTGAGGAGTCCGGCACCGCCGCGCCCGCAAACCCCTCACCCGCCTCGCCCGCTGACGCTCGCTCGGCACCCTCTCCCGCACGGGGAGAGGGAAAGGTGGCTTTTGCGGCAGTCGGAGCAAAGAACATTTGCTGCGTGGGCGACGACGATCAGTCGATCTACGGCTGGCGCGGCGCCGAGATCGACAACATCCTGCGCTTCGAGCACGACTTTCCCGGCGCTCAGGTGATCCGGCTGGAGCGCAATTATCGCTCGACCGGCCACATCCTCGCCGCCGCCGCGCACCTCATCGCCCACAATGAAGGCCGGCTGGGCAAGACGTTGCACACCGACGACGTGCCGGGCGAGAAGGTGTCGGTGACCGGCGCCTGGGATGCGGAGGAGGAAGCCCGCGCCATCGGCGAGGAGATCGAGGAATTACAGCGCGGCGGCCACGCCTTGAACGAGATCGCGATCCTGGTGCGCGCCTCGTTCCAGATGCGCGAGTTCGAGGACCGTTTTGTCACCCTCGGCCTGCCCTATCGGGTGATCGGCGGCCCGCGCTTCTACGAACGCGCCGAAATCCGCGACGCGCTCGCTTATCTGCGGCTGATCAACTCGCCGGCCGACGATCTCGCCTTCGAACGCATCGTCAACGTGCCCAAACGCGGACTCGGCGACGCCACCGTGCAGCTCCTGCACGAGCATGCGCGCAAGCGCCGCGTGCCGCTCACCGAAGCCGCGCGCGCACTCGTCGAGACCGACGAATTGAAACCGAAACCGCGCGGCGCACTGCGCGGCCTTATTGAAGCGCTCGAGCGCTGGCGCAACGAGCGCGACAGCCTTCCGCACACCCGGCTCGCCGAGATCGTGCTCGACGAGTCCGGCTATACCGGGATGTGGCAGAAGGATCGCTCGGCCGACGCCGCCGGCCGGCTGGAAAACCTCAAGGAGCTCGTTCGCTCCATGGAGGAGTTCGAGAACCTGCAGGGGTTCCTGGAGCACATCTCGCTGGTCATGGACAACGAGAAGGCGGCCGAGGCCGA
>JASHPW010000119.1 GCA_030037895.1 Xanthobacteraceae bacterium
GTCTACGACAAGCTGATGGCGCTCGCGATTCCACCGGTCGAGCAGGTCTACGGAGCAAAGGACTGCATCCTTTACGCGCTCGGCGTCGGGCTCGGACAGGACCCGATGAATGAGGACGAGCTTCCCTTCGTCTACGAAAAGAACCTGAAAGTGCTGCCGACCATGGCCACGGTGCTCGGTTATTCCGGCCCCTGGGCGCGCGCTCCCGATACCGGCATCGACTGGATCAAGGTGGTCAACGGCGAGCAGGGCTTTATCCTGCACCGGCCGCTCGCCGGACAAGGCGCGGTCGCCGGCCGCACACGCATGGTTGAAGTGATCGACAAGGGCCGCGGCAAGGGCGCGCTCATCCTCACCGAGCGCAAGGTGACCGACAAGGCGACCGGCGCGGTGATCGCCACGGTCACGCAGACGATCTTCTGTCGCGGCGACGGCGGCTTCGGCGGCCCGCCGCGCGCGGCACCGAAGCCGCATCCGATTCCGGCCCGCGCCCCCGACGCCGTCTGCGATTTCGCCACGCGTCCGGAAATGGCGCTGATCTACCGCTTGAGCGGCGACCTCAATCCGCTGCACGCCGAACCCGCCGCGGCCAAGGCCGCCGGATTCGCGCGCCCGATCCTGCACGGGCTCGGCACGTTCGGCGTTTGCGGGCACGCCGTGCTCAAGACCATGTGCGCCTACGATCCGGCGCGGCTCGTCGCTTTCGCCGGCCGCTTTTCCGCGCCGGTCTTTCCCGGCGAGACCATCCGCACCGAGATGTGGCGCGACGGCGCGGTGGTCAGTTTTCGCGGCCGCGTCGTCGAGCGCGACGTGCTCGCCATCGACAACGGGCGCGCGGAGGTGAGGTCGTGACCGAAGCCGCGGATCTCAAGCCGATCCGCGCGGCCGTGCGCGCGCTGTGCGCCGATTTCCCCGGTGCGTATTGGCGCGCCCTCGATCGCGAACGCGCCTATCCGGAGGAATTCGTCGCGGCTTTGACCAAGGCCGGCTTTCTCGCCGCGCTCATTCCCGAGGAATATGGCGGCAGCGGCCTTCCCATGATGGCCGCCGCCGCCATCATGGAGGAGATCCAGGCCTCGGGCTGCAACGGCGCCGCCTGCCACGCGCAGATGTACACGATGGGAACGCTGCTGCGCCACGGCAGCGCCGAGCAGAAGGCGCGCTATCTGCCCGCGATCGCGCGCGGCGAGTTGCGCCTGCAGGCCTTCGGCGTCACCGAGCCGACCTCCGGCACCGACACGCTGAGCTTGCGCACCACGGCGACGCGCGAAGGCGATCGCTACGTCATCAACGGCCAGAAAATCTGGACCTCGCGGGCCGCCCATTCCGACCTCATGCTGCTGTTGGCGCGCACCACGCCGCGCGAACAAGCGACATCGCGCACGGCGGGCCTCTCGGTCTTCCTCGTCGACATGCGCGAGGTTGCCGACAAGGGGCTGACCATCCGGCCCATTCGCACGATGATGAATCACGCCACGACCGAAGTCTTTTTCGAGAACGTGCGGGTGCCGGCCGACAATCTCGTCGGCGCGGAAGGCGAAGGCTTTCGCTACATCCTGTCCGGCATGAACGCCGAGCGTATCCTCATCGCCGCGGAATGCATCGGCGACGCCAAATGGTTCATCGGCAAGGCGGCGGCCTATGCGCGCGAGCGCGTGGTGTTCGCCCGGCCGATCGGGCGGAACCAGGGCGTGCAGTTTCCCATTGCCCGCGCCTATATCGGCATGCGCGCGGCCGAATTGATGGTGCGCGAGGCGGCCGCGCTTTATGAAGCGGACAAGGAGTGCGGCGCCGAAGCGAACATGGCCAAGCACCTCGCCGCCGAAGCGTCCTGGGCCGCGGCCGATATGTGCGTGCAAACCCACGGCGGCTTCGGATTCGCCGAGGAATTCGACATCGAGCGCAAATTCCGCGAGACCAGGCTCTATACCGTGGCGCCGATTTCCACCAATCTGATCCTGTCGTATATCGCCGAGCACGTGCTCGGCCTGCCGAGGTCGTATTAACGAATCTTTCCCCCGCGCGCGGGAGAGGTGCGTTGATGTCAGCGTCTCCGACCTCCTCGTCGTCTGCTCTTGCGGGAGCTTAGAAGGGAGCAAACACCATGGACCTCGGCTTCATCGGCCTCGGCAATATGGGCGCACACATGGCGCGGCGGCTCGCCGAGGCCGGACATCGCGTCATCGTCTACGACACGCGCCAGGAGGCGATCGGCAAGCTCGCCGCGCTTGGCGCCGTGGCGGCGCGCTCTCCGGCAGAGGTCGCCGATGCGGCCGAGACGGTGATGGCGAGCCTGCCGACTCCCGACATCGTGCTCGCGGTCGCAACCGGCCGGCATGGCGTCATCGAAGGCAAACGCGTGCGCCGCTTCGTCGACCTCTCGACCACCGGCTCGGTCATGGCGCAACGCATCTGCAAGCTGCTTGCGGCGCGCAACATCGTGCAGATCGACAGCCCGGTGAGCGGCGGCGTCAGCGGCGCGGAAAAAGGGACCCTCGCCGTGATGGCGTCGGGTCCGCGCGCCGAGATCGCGGCGATCGAGCCCGTGCTTTCGGTGTTCGGCAAAGTCTTCGTCGTCAGCGAGCGGTCCGGCGCCGGGCAGACGATGAAGCTCGTCAACAACGTGCTCTCGGCAACGGCCATGGCGGCAACCTCGGAAGCGATGGTGATGGGCGTGAAAGCGGGCCTCGATCCGCGCATCATGCTCGACGTGATCAACGCCGGCACCGGTCGCAATACGGCGACCGAGGACAAATTCGCCCGGGTCGTGCTCCCCGGCACGTTCAATCTCGGCTTCACCGCCGGTCTGATGATGAAGGACGTGAATCTCTGCCTCGCCGAAGCGAAAGCGCTGGGCGTGCCGATGGATGTGATCGAGGCGGTCGCCCGGCTTCTGCGGCTCACTTGTGAGGAACTCGGGCCGGACACGGACCTCACCAGCATCGTGCGCCCGGTCGAGAATCGCGCCGGCGTCAAGGTGCGCACGCCCGCTCCTTGAGACGCGCCAAATTGGCTGGATTTAGGAATTTGACGAGCTGACGGCTGGCAACTCGCCGCAAGTCAACGGGTCATGCAAAACGGAACTTCTGTGATGGCGGTCACTTCACCGTGGCGGGAGGACGGCTAGAGTTGAACAAATGGCTCGGTTCGCCGCGCGGACCCCGCGCATCCCCCCCGACCCCCCACGGGCCGGCGGCGACGGCCAAAGGGTGATCCTCGGTCCCCAACACCCCGTGACCCTCCAAAGGGTCTACTCCGGCCGCCCGGGCCTAAACGCCCGGGCGGGCTTTTATTATTGCGGATTCTGCCGCATCCTTGAGCGCAGCGTTCGGCCTCATCCGAGTCGAATGAGGGAGGGGGCCTATGGCCAAAGAGGCCTACCCGGGTCCAAGCCTGCTGTCGGGATTGCCCGGCCATCTCTCGATCGATCTTTTTGCTAGCGCCAGGCCGATACAGCTCGGCGCCGACGAGGTGCTGTTCCTCGCCGGCGATCCCGGCGACGGCTGCTATCGCATCGACGAGGGGCTGCTCAAGGTCACGATGGTTTCACGCGTCGGTAACGAGCGCATCCTCGCCTTCCTCGGCCCGGGCGCCATCGTCGGCGAGCTTTCACTCATCGATGGGCTGCCGCGCTCGGCGACGGTGGTGGCGGTGCGCGACGCCGCACTGAGCTTCCTCAGCCGCGCGGCGTTCGAAGCTTTTGTGCAAAAACACCCTGAAATCTACAAATCGTTGGTCACGCTGCTGGCGACGCGCCTGCGCGAGACCGATGCGGCGGTCGCCGCCGGCAGCTTCCTGCCGCTCAAAGGCCGGGTCGCCCGAACGTTGCTGGAACTGGCGGAGAATTTCGGGCGGGACGTGGGATCGGGGCGGATCGTCATCCACCAGAAGATCGGGCAAAGCGACCTTGCCGCCATGGCCGGAATCGCCCGCGAGAATGTGAGCCGCATCCTCAACGACTGGAAGCGGCGCAAGCTGGTGAGCCGCCTGTCCGGCTATTACTGCCTCGAGAACAAGGCGCAGCTCGAGCACGAAGTCGATCTCTAGCTCGCGCGGGGCTTCCGATCTTGGCGGGGAGGCGTTATGCTGGTGTGATCGAAGATCGCGCTCAACACCTCCGCGATCATTGCAAATAGTGAATGAATCGAGGTCTCAGAGTTCAGCCGCGCCATCGCCGCCGGTGAGGCTCGGGTCGGCACTCCCGCCGTTCATCTGGTGGCATTTAATATCGAAATGTTTCGTCTCGCCCAGTCAACCTTCGATCGGTTCGGAACGGATAAGAAGCATCCAACAAAATTGAATTTCGGCGGCTGTATGACCTATGCCGTCGCCGAATTCCATGATGCGCCGCTGCTCTTCAAAGGCGACGATTTTCGCCATACCGACACCCGCCCCGCTTTGCCATGACTGCGCCTGCGCTTGCCGACTTCCGCCGCATCGTCGTGAAGGTCGGCTCCGCGCTCCTGGTCGATGCGCAGGCCGGCCGGCTCAAGGAAACCTGGCTCGCATCGCTGACCGACGACCTCGCCGAGTTGCATCGCGACAAGCGCGACATTCTGGTCGTCTCCTCCGGCGCCATCGCGCTCGGCCGCGCCGTGCTCAAGCTCGCCAGCGGTCCGCTCAAGCTCGAGGATAGCCAAGCGGCCGCGGCCGTGGGCCAGATCGCGCTCGCGCGCACCTGGACCGAGGCGCTGTCGCGCCACGGCATCACCGCCGGCCAGGTGCTGGTGACGCCTGGCGACACCGAGGAGCGGCGCCGTTACCTCAATGCGCGCTCAACTATCGACACGCTGCTCAATTGGCGCGCGGTGCCGATCATCAACGAAAACGACACGGTCGCCACCAACGAGATTCGTTATGGCGATAATGACCGGCTCGCCGCGCGTGTCGCCACGATGGTGAGCGCCGATCTCCTGGTCCTGTTATCGGACGTCGACGGGCTTTATGACGCGCCGCCGGAGACGGAAGCCTCGGCGCAGCACGTCCCCCGCGTCGCCCGCGTCACGCCGGAGATCGAGGCCATGGCGGGCGCCGCCGGCTCGGAACATGGGCGCGGCGGCATGCACACCAAAATCGAAGCGGCGAAGATCGCCACCAACGCCGGCACGCACATGATCATTGCCTCGGGCCGGGTCGCGAATCCGCTGCGGGCGATAGCCGCAGGCGCGCGCTGCACGTGGTTTCTCACCGCGGCCAATCCGGTGACCGCACGCAAGAAATGGATCGCAGGAACGCTCGAACCCAAGGGCGTGCTGGTGATCGATGCCGGCGCTGTCGCGGCGCTCCGTCGCGGCAAAAGCCTGCTGCCGGCCGGTGTCGTGCGCGTCGATGGCGCCTTCGCGCGCGGCGACGCGGTGATCGTTCGCGCCCTCGACGGGACCGAAATCGGCCGCGGCCTCTGCGCTTACGACGCCGAGGATGCGCAGAAGATCAGGGGCCGTTCGTCCGCGGACATCGCCTCGATTCTCGGGTTCAGCCGCCGCGCGGAAATGATTCACCGCGACGATTTGGTTGTCGGCCCGGAATGAGCCGGAAATGAAAAGGTCACCGGCCGGCCATGCCGGCGCGCTACGCGACAAGGCCTGCCCCACGCGCAGGCCGGAGAAAGAGTGAACCCCGGTCGGGTGAGCGACCGGGGTTCGACGCCGGGAGATTGAGGGTGAGGGGCTGGGGGGCTTCGCCCGGCGCTATTCGGATAACGTCAGGATCGTCACGCAGTTCCGCCGCGATGGACGAAATTTTTTCCGCCCGGCAGCGTGGATCGGCCTTTGCCCTGAGATTGCCTGGGGTTGGCGGTGCGCCGGCAGGCGCGGCCGCCTGCCGATGCCGGCCGGTTGATGTCAAGGGGGACATTGATCCGCCGCCCGCCGGGTAACAGCACGTAGCGTGAAATCACGCGCAAATCCCCACGCTTGCCGCCGTGTCCCTCGACCACATAGGCGGCGCCGATCGGGAACCGATGCGGCAAACGGCTGGAAAGGCGGTCGATCGGCAAACTCATGGCACCCTCCCGCTTCGAAACCGCAGGCGCAACGCCCTATGCGTGCACCTTGTTCCCCCGGGCTTGTCGCCCACATTGCAATTTTGTGGATGGCTGTGGACAAGTTCAGCGCCGAGCCGCCTCGCCGATCCTCTCCGGACATGGTAGGAAGCGCTGAATCCGAGGTGGATCAATGCCATGAACGCTCCGCTCACAGCGATCGAGAATTCCGGAAGGCTCGAAGCGACGATGCGTGAGATCGGTCGTGAGGCACGTCACGCCGCCCATACGCTCGCTCTCGCCCCAGCGGCGCGGAAGAATGCCGCACTCGCCGCCATGGCGGGTTCAATCCGCCGGGCGCGATCAGCAATATTGGCCGCCAATGCGGAGGACGTGGCGGGAGCGAAGGCGGCAGGCGCTACCGCCGCCTTCCGCGACCGGCTGACGCTCGACGGTGAGCGCATCGAAGCCATGGCGGCCGGCCTCGAAGCGATCCGCAAGCTCAAGGATCCGGTCGGCACCGTTACGGCGTCGTGGCGGCGGCCCAACGGGATGCGCATCGAACGCGTGCGCGTGCCGCTCGGCGTCATCGGCGTGATCTACGAGAGCCGGCCCAATGTCACGGCGGATGCAGGAGCGCTGTGCCTCAAAGCCGGCAATGCCGTGATTTTGCGCGGCGGCTCCGAAAGCTTCCGCTCGGCCCGCGCGATTCACGCCGCCATGGTCGAAGGCTTGAGCGAAGCCGGACTGCCGGCAGCCGCGATCGCGCTGGTGCCGACGCGGGATCGCGCCGCCGTCGGCATGATGCTCGCCGGGCTCGACGGCGCACTCGACTTGATCGTGCCGCGCGGCGGCAAGGATCTCGTCGCCCGCGTGCAGGCGGAGGCCCGCGTGCCGGTCTTCGCCCATCTCGAAGGCGTCTGTCACGTCTATGTCGACGGCAAGGCCAAGCTCCCCATGGCCAAATCGATCGTGCTCAATGCCAAGATGCGCCGCACCGGCGTGTGCGGAGCGGCCGAAACCTTGCTCGTCGATCGCGCGGGTGCGGCGCGACTGCTTGAGCCGCTCGTCGCCATGCTCATCGATGCCGGTTGCGAGGTGCGTGGCGATGCGGCGGTCCAGGCGGTCGACGACCGCGTGAAGCCGGCGAACGAAGACGATTGGAGCGCCGAATATCTCGACGCCATTTTGACGGTGGGCGTGGTCGACGGCGTCGATGCGGCGATCGCCCATATCGAGCGCTATGGCTCGCATCACACCGACGCAATCGTCACCGAGGACAAGCGGGCCGCGGAGAAATTTCTGCGCGAGGTGGATTCGGCGATCGTGCTGCACAATGCCTCGACGCAGTTCGCCGACGGCGGCGAGTTCGGCTTCGGCGCGGAGATTGGCATCGCCACCGGCAGGCTGCACGCGCGCGGCCCGGTCGGCGTCGAGCAGCTCACCACTTTCAAATACCGCATCCACGGCAACGGACAAACGCGGCCATAAATGTTCGCCTCGCCGCCACCCGACCTGCCGCGGACGGGGGGCGGTGAACGGCGCCGGGGGAGGAATGTCGTTCCGACGGCCATGAACCGCGAGTTGCCCCCTCCGCACGCGGCTGCCCCTTCGCCTTCCTCTCCCGCAAGCGGGGAAATGTGGGGAGCAGGCGTTAAAGCCCGCATTATCTTGCCGCCGCATGCGCCCGGTCTACGCATCGGGCTATTTGGCGGCACGTTCGATCCGGTCCATGCGGCGCACCGCGCCGCCTGCCTCCTGGCGATGAAGCGGCTTCAACTCGACCGCGTGTGGTGGCTCGTCACGCCCGGCAATCCGCTCAAAGACACGCACGGCCTCGCGCCGCTTGCCGAGCGTGTGGCGGCTGCAAAGGCCCTCGCGCGGCATCCGCGCATCGATGTCAGCGATCTCGAGGCCAAACTGGGCACGAGCTACACCTACGAGATTATCGCCTACCTCGTCCGGCGCTGCCCGCATGTGCGCTTCGTCTGGATCATGGGCGCCGACAATCTGCGCAGTTTCCATCGTTGGCAGCGCTGGCGCGACATCGCGGCGCTGGTGCCGATTGCGGTCGTCGACCGGCTTGGGCCGAGCCTCTACGCAAGGGCGAGTGTCGCCAGCCAAGCACTGGCGCGTGCCCGCGTTCCCGAAGCGGCGGCGAAGACGCTGTCGGAACGAACGCCGCCGGCTTGGATTTACCTGCATGGGCTGAAGTCGCCGCTATCCTCGACGGCCTTGCGCGCGGCGCGCGTCTTGCAAGGCGGTTGAAAGTGTTAACCGCGCGTGCCTATCTTAGTGTCTGCCCCGGACTCGATGGCCGGGGCTTTGTCAGGAGCGAAAGGATAAGGACCCCTGTCCACAGCCGCGATCTTTCGGGCCGAACGTCGCGCGTCCGAATCGGTCTCCAGAATGCGTCTTGACGCCGAGGAGATCCTTCGTCTGGTCCTCGCCCGCCTCGACGACATGAAGGCGGAGGACACCCTCACCATCGACTTGCGGGACAAATCTTCGATTGGCGACTATATGGTCGTATCCTCCGGCCGGTCGCAACGTCATGTCGGCTCGGTCGCCGACCGGGTCGTCGAGGACCTGCACCAAGTCGGCATTGCCGCCCGTGTCGAAGGCGTTCCGCATTGCGATTGGGTGCTGATCGACGCGGGCGATGTGATCGTCCACGTCTTCCGCCCGGAAGTGCGCGCCTTCTACAATCTCGAGAAGATGTGGTCGGCGAGCCGGCCGGCGCAGCGCGCGGGCTGATGCGCCTTCTCGTCGCCGCGGTCGGACGCCTGAAACAGGGTCCCGAGCGCGAACTCGCCGCTTGGTACCGCAAGCGCGCCGCCGCGGCTGGACGACCGCTCGGCCTGCGCGACGTCGAGATCATCGAGATTCGCGAAAGCCGCGCCCGCGACGCCGAACGGCGCCGCATCGAAGAATCAATCGCGCTCGCCAATGTCATTCCGGCACGGGCGATCGTCGTCATTCTCGATGAGCGGGGCGAGAATCTCGACAGCACGGCGATGGCGGCGCTCTTGCGCGAGTGGCGGGCCGAAGACCGCCAGGCGGTCTGCTTCGTCGTTGGCGGCACCGACGGCCTTGCGCCCAGCCTCTGCGAGCGCGCCACGCTCAAGCTCGCCTTCGGGACGGCGACTTGGCCGCATCAACTCGCCCGCATCATGTTGCTCGAACAACTTTATCGCGCTGGGACCATTCTTGCCGGCCATCCGTATCACCACGGCTGAGGGCGCCCTTAATTCTTCTTAATCTCGCTTCACCGATTTGTGACGACGAGAGCGGGGACGCGTCTCAATCCGGTCTCACAATGGTGGCTTGGTCTTGTCTTGCTGAGGCTTGCGTCTACCCTTGCGCACGATGATTCTCCGCCGGGCGAGCACCACCGATCCGCACTTCATGTTCGGCTTGGCATTGGCGCTCGTGCTGCCGCTCGGCACCGAGTTGGCCGCGTTCGCGCAAACGCCGCCGAGCGATGCCGCTGCGGGTGCAGCGCAAGCGCCGGCCGCTCAAGTCCCGTCGCTCGCCCCTGCGCCGGCATCGGGTGCCGTGCCCGGTGCGGACGAGATCAAACAGCACGATCTGGAACTTGACGCCGCGCGCGCCAAAGCGCGCGAAGCGGCGGAAAACGAGGCAAAGCTCAAGCGCGAGATCGATGCGATCGGTGATGATCGCCGCGTGCTCAACCAGCAGCTTATCGACACCGCGACGCGCGTGCGCGATGTCGAGGCGAGCATCGAGATGACCGAGGCTCGTCTCAAGCCGCTCGACGACCAGGAACAATTATTTCGGAAATCGCTCGACGAGCGCCGCGGCGCCATCAGCGAGGTCCTGGCCGCTCTGCAGCGGATCGGGCGTCAGCCGCCCCCGGCGCTGATCGTGCAGCCGGAGGATGCGCTGCGGGCGGTGCGCACCGCCATCACGCTTGGCGCCCTTGTCCCGGAAATGCGGGCACAGGCCGAGGCGATCGCCGGCGATCTCGCCGATCTGTTGCGGGTGCGCAAGGATATCGTCGGCGAACGCGAACGCCTCGCGCGCGATCTCGACCTGCTCGGGCGCGAGCAGCTGCGCATGAATCTGCTCATCGACGAGCGGCAGAAGAAACAGGCTGCCGCCGAACAGGCGCTCGACGCCGAGCGGCAACGCGCCACCGATTTGGCGCGCCAGGTCGGCAGCCTCAAGGACCTCATTGCCAAGCTTGAGGCAAATCTCGATAGCGCCAACCGCGCGGCTCGCCTCGCCGCCCGCGCGGCGGCGGAAGGACGGCCCGACATCGCCGCGGCCAACGATCCGGGTCGCCTCGCTCCGGCGGTCGCCTTCGCCGCCACGCGCGGGCATCTGCGCTTACCGGTGAACGGCGTGAGAATCCGGGAGTTCGGCGCCGCCGACGGCCTCGGCGGGACGCGAAAGGGTATCTCCATTGCCAGTCACCCCGGCGCGCAGATCACGTCGCCGTGCGACGGTTGGGTGGTTTACGCCGGACCGTTTCGTAGTTATGGGCAACTCTTGATCCTGAATGCCGGCGGCGGGTATCATGTCTTGTTAGCGGGGATGGCGCGAATCTCCGTCGACCTCGGCCAGTTCGTGCTAACCGGTGAACCAGTGGCGGTGATGAGCGGCGGATCGCAGGTGTCCGCGGCCGCGGCGACCGGGTCCAAGCAACCTGTACTCTACGTGGAGTTCCGTAAGGACGGCACTCCCATCGATCCCAGCCCATGGTGGGCGACAAACGAAGGCGAAAAGGTTCGCGGATGATGCGCAAAACTTCCCTCATTTTCCTCGGTGTGCTGGCAGGTGTGGGGTTCACACTGCTGGCGACGCAGCCCCGCACCGTATACCTCGGATCGAGCGCGAAAGCGGCGGCCTCGGACACTTACCGGCAGCTCAATTTGTTCGGCGATGTGTTTGAGCGCGTTCGCGCCGATTACGTCGAGAAGCCCGACGACAGCAAGCTGGTGCAATCGGCGATCAACGGCATGCTGGCCGGGCTCGATCCGCACTCGAGCTACATGGACCCGAAGAGTTTCCGCGACATGCAGGTGCAGACCCGCGGCGAATTCGGCGGTCTTGGCATCGAGGTCACCATGGAGGACGGGTTGGTGAAGGTGGTCGCGCCGATCGACGATACGCCCGCCGCCAAGGCCGGCATCAGGGCCAACGATATCATCACCAAGCTCGACGACGAGCAGGTGCAGGGTCTCACCCTCAACCAGGCGGTCGAAAAGATGCGCGGCCCGGTGAACACCAAGATCAAGCTCACCATCGTGCGCAAGGGGGTCGACAAGCCGATCGAGGTGACGATCGTGCGCGACGTGATCAGGGTGAAGTCGGTGCGCGCGCACCCCGAGGGCGACGACGTCGGCTACATCCGCATCACCCAGTTCAACGAGCAGACGACCGACGGCTTGAAGAAGGCGATCAGCGATCTCACCAGTCAGCTCGGCGCCGACAAGATCAAGGGCTTCGTGATCGATCTGCGCAACAATCCGGGCGGCCTGCTTGATCAGGCGGTCTCGGTTGCGGATGCCTTCCTCGACAAGGGCGAGATCGTCTCCACCCGCGGCCGCAATGCCGAGGAAACGCAGCGCTTCAACGCCCGGCCGGGCGACCTGACCAAGGGCAAGCCGCTGATCGTGTTGATCAACGGCGGTTCGGCCTCGGCATCGGAAATCGTCGCCGGCGCGTTGCAGGACCACAAGCGCGCGACGCTGGTCGGCACGCGCTCGTTCGGCAAAGGCTCGGTGCAGACCATCATCCCGCTCGGCGCCGGCAATGGCGCGCTGCGGCTGACCACGGCGCGCTATTACACGCCGTCGGGCCGCTCCATCCAGGCCAAGGGCATCACGCCGGATATCAAGGTGCTGGAGGACGTGCCGGAAGACCTGAAATCGCGGACCGACACCAAGGGCGAGGCGTCGCTGCCCGGTCACCTCAAGGCGGAAGGTACCGAGGAGTCCGGTTCGCAGTCCTATGTGCCGCCGGACGAAAAGGACGACCGCGCGCTCAAGGAAGCGATCGACCTTCTCCGCGGCGCCACGACCGACGCGGCATTCCCGCCGAATCCGAAGGCCGCCGTCCCCAATTGAACTGCTTACCCTCCCCAACCCTCCCCCCGCAAGCGAGGAGGGACGGGAGGGAACGCGGGGCGGGCGATGAGCCGCCCCGCATTCTAACCATCCGCCGGCCTCGGCGGATGTGGCATTGCGCGTGCATGACACGCCAGCCCGGGGTCTTCCTTTCAAGCCTGACCCGCTGCCTCCCGCCTCCCGTGATAGACTCTGGGGGGTGATTCGCCAGGACATTATTCGCCGCGGATCGGCGCGAGGAATTGGCGCATGACGGCCGATGATTTGAGCGCGCCGCTCGGCCAGCAGCCGGCGAAGCGGCGGCGGAGACTCCCGTTTGGTCTGCAGCACGTGATGGCCGGAGCGCTTGCACTCTTCCTCGGCGTGTTCGTGCTGTGGGCGATCGTGGGCGATAATCAATTCGGCGGCGAGCCGATGGTCGCCGTACCGGTCAATCTTCACCCCCCGACGGCCGTGAATAAGCCCGACGCGCCGAGTGCGCCGCACGCGGCAGCCAGCGCGCAAAGCGCCTCCCGTTACGATGGGCCGGCGTCGGCTTCACCGCCACCGGCTCAAGGCGCTCCAGTACAGGGCGCATCGAGCAATACCAAAACGGTCACCATCATCAACGGCAAGACCGGCGCGCGCGAGGAGGTGCCGATCCCGGCTCCGGCGACCGGCGCCGGCGCGCCGGAGTCCGCGCCCGTCGACCAGAAATTCGTCGAGGTGACGCCGCAGGGGCCCATTCCGAAGATTGCCGCCGATGGCGTGCGTCCGGCGGAAGCTTTTGCACGGCCGGTGACGCCGCTTCCCGGCAAGCCTGACGCGCCTCGCATCGCGCTGATCGTCGCCGGTCTCGGGGTGAGCGCGACCGCGACCGCCGAGGCCATCGCTACGCTACCCGGGCCGGTGACCCTCGCTTTGCTGCCCTACGGGGCCGATATCGGCCACCTCGCCGCGCGGGCGCGCGCGGCAGGCCACGAGATCCTGCTGCAGGTGCCGATGGAACCGTTCGATTATCCCGACAATGATCCGGGCCCGCGGACGCTCCTGACCTCGCTCACGCCGGAACAGAACCTAAACCGGCTGCATGCGCTGATGAGCCGGTTCCAGGGCTATGTCGGCTTGACCAGTGAAATGGGCGCGCGCTTCACCTCGTCCGAGCAATCGTTTACCCCGGTGCTGCGCGAAACCGCCAAGCGCGGGCTCATTTTCGTCGATGACGGCTCCAATCCGCGAAGCGTCGCCGGGCGGATCGCCGGCGCCAACAATCTGCCTTTCGCCCAAGCCGATATGGTGCTCGATTCGGTTCCGACGCCGATCGAGATCGATCATGCGCTCGGCCGCCTGGAAATGGCGGCGCGCGAGCGCGGCGTCGCCGTCGGCATATCATCCGCGCTGCCGGTGTCGATCGAGCACATCGCCAAATGGGCGAAGGCGGCCGAAAGCCGCGGCCTGCTCTTGGTTCCGATCACCGCGGTGGCGCTGAAGGCAAAGCAGAGCTGAGGTCGCACGACAGAGAACGGACGGAGGACAGACGACAGAGAACGTATTAAACTGAGATTATCCATCATCGTCATTCTCGGTCCGTCCACCATGCCTTACGAATCCCTGCCCTATCGTCCTTGCGCCGGCTTGATGGTGCTCAATCGCGCCGGCCTTGCCTTCATCGGCCGTCGCATCGACGGTCCCGAGCACGTCGACAGCGCGCATGCGTGGCAGATGCCGCAGGGCGGCGTCGATCCGGGAGAAGATCCCTGGCCGGCCGCTCTGCGCGAGTTGTATGAGGAGACGAGCATCCGTTCCGTGGAACGGCTCGGCGAGCTCGCGGAGTGGCTCACCTACGACATCCCGCGCGACGTCGTCGGGCTGGCGTGGAACGGCAAGTACCGCGGCCAGACGCAGAAATGGTACGCGCTGCGCTTTACGGGCGCGGACAGCGAGATCGACATCGAGCATCCGGCGGGCGGCCATGAGCAGGAATTCGCGCAATGGCGCTGGGAGAAGCTGCAAAACCTCCCGAACCTCGTGGTGCCGTTCAAGCGCAAAATCTACGAGCGGGTGGTCGCGGAATT
>JASHPW010000120.1 GCA_030037895.1 Xanthobacteraceae bacterium
TGACCAACATGGTGATGCGGTCCTCGAGATGGGCGAGCGCCGCATGATCGGTATGGGTGAGTTGCACCCATTCGAGCTTGTCGATCAGGCCGGAAAGAAGCTTCTCGAACTCCTTGGGCAGGGCGTGACCCGCTTCGGTCGACGCATTGAGCGCGCTCGTGAGCGCGTCCATGCGGCTCTCAAGCGTAGCGACGGCCTGTCCGCTCGCGGCGCTGGTGGCGAGGCTGTCCACCTTGGCAGCGAGCACGCACACGTCTTCCGCGACCTTGGTCAGCGCATCGTTGGAGGCGACATTGGCGACCATGCCGCGCAAGCCGCCGATCGCCGTCTCCAGAGGCCCGGGTGTCGCGTGATCCGTTTCGGTTGACGCGTCGAGCGCGCTCGTGAGCGCGTCCATGCGGCTCTCAAGCGTAGCGACGGCCAGTCCGCTCGCGGCGCTGGTGGCGAGGCCGTCCACCTTGGCGGCGAGCACGTGTACGTCTTCCGCGACCCTGGTCAGCGCATCGTTGGAGGCGACATTGGCGACCATGTTGCGCAAGTCGGCGATCGCCGTCTCCAGCGGACGCAACGCGGCCGCATCTTGCTTCGCGGCGAGCGCATCGACTTTTTGCGTCAGCGCCTTCACCGCCTCGTCCATGCCGATCAGGCTTTCCGCGGTCATCAATCCACGCAGCGCGTCGCGCACCTCCGCCAATCCGCGATCGAGGTCGGCAAGCGCCGTCGAATCGACGCCGCACTGGCGGCTGCGATCGATGCGCTGGGCGAGGGCCTTGACCTCGATTTCGAGCGACTCGACGGCGCGCCGCGGCAGCGCTTCCGTCAGCGCGCGACCGATCTCCGCGAGGTCGGCGCGAAGCCCCTTGATCGCCGTTTCAAGATCGCTCGTCGGCCGCAGCGCTTCAATCTGCGTCGTGATTTGGCGCAATTGGCGCTCGAGGCTACTGAGACCGAGCGTTAGCGCGGACGCGCTATCGGGCAGCGGCTTTTCGGATCGCGGGCTTTCGGTGCGGCTTTCGAACGGAGCCGGGGCAAGCGGGGGAGGCGCCGTCGCGGCCGGCGGCGCGCCGAACGCCGGCTGCGCGGGAGTGTCGTCGTCGAGTGCGCGCTGCCGCGCCGTAATCTCGGCGACCGCCCGATCAATCAGCAGATCGCCAGGTTCTGCCGGCAGACTGCCGTGATCCGGCAATGAACGATCACCGGCCGCCGCCGGTTCGACCGGCCGGGAATGGTCGGGCAAAGAATCCGCCACCGCGCGACGCGGCGGTTGAGGCGCGCTGGGCAGAAGCGGACCTCGTCCGTCGCCTGCTTGGCCCGGCGCCGGTGTCGATGGACGCTGCGGCAATGCGGCCTCGGGCGGGGCGATTTCGGCGCCGCCCAGCCGTTCGAGTTGCCGCGAGAGCCGGTCAAGCCGCGCATGGACTTCGCCAAGCTCCTCGCGCGCGTGCGCGGCCTCGCGCACCTCGGCCCGCATGCGGGCGGCGTCGCGAGCCGCCTCGTGGAGGCGGGCGGCGTCGCCCGCGCCTTCGCGGGGGCGGGCCTCGCGCTCATGCTCGCGGTCCTGCTTTCGGCGGGGCTGATCGGCGCGATCATGGCCGCGGCCGTAGTCTTCGCGGTCAAGATTGTCGCCCCTGAGCGGCGGCCCGCCGTCTTCGACCGGTCGAATCACCCTGTTGAGCCACTCGCCGACCGACGCGCCGGATTGCCGCACGGGCGCGCGTGCCGTCTCGCGCGCCGCCGGATGGAGACCTCCGAGATTCCACCAACCGCCAGATTTCATTCTCGCGTCCAAGCACATCGCGGGAGCGCAGGATGTGCTTTGTTTCGCGCCGGAACTCGCCAACGGACAACACGGAGGGCGCGCGGTCCTCGATCCTCTGGACCGACTTTTGAGGATTACGGTAAACAAGCCGTTAAAAGATTGTGCCCGCCGCCTTCTTAACGCGGGCGCAAACCGATTCGCCTATACTTTCAGTCCCGCCGGCGGCGGACGGAAGCGGCGCGGAGGACACCTCATGCCGACCTACAAGGCTCCCGTTGATGACGTGATGTTCCTGCTAGGCGACGTTTTCCACATCGATCGCTACAACAACCTGCCGGGCTTTGCCGAGGCCACGCCCGATCTCATCGAAGCAGTGCTCGGCGAAGCCGCAAAATTCTGTGAGGACGTGCTCACGCCACTCAACCGCGTCGGCGACAAGGAAGGCTGCCGGCGGCACGACGACGGCTCCGTCACCACGCCGACGGGATTCAAGGACGCTTACAGGCGGCTGGTCGAAGGCGGCTGGATCGGAGCTTCGGCGCCGGTCGAATTCGGCGGCCAGGGCCTGCCGCGCGTGCTGTCGCAGGCGATCGGCGAATTCCTGGTCTCGGCGAACATGGCCTTCGCCATGTATCCGGGCCTCGCGCAAGGCGCCGCCGCGGCGATCTTCGCCCACGGTTCGGCCGAGCAGAAAGCGCTTTACCTCCCCAAGCTCATCAGCGGCCAATGGGCCGGCACGATGAACCTCACCGAGCCGCAATGCGGCACCGATCTCGGACTGACCCGCACCCGGGCGGCGGCACAGCCGGACGGCAGCTATAAGATCACCGGCACGAAGATCTTCATCTCCGCCGGCGAACACGACCTCACCGAGAACATCATCCATCTCGTGCTCGCGCGCATCGAGGGCGCGCCGGCGGGCACCAAGGGAATCTCGCTGTTCATCGTTCCCAAGTTCCTGCCGACCAAGGACGGCGCACGCGGCGCGCGCAACGCCGTCTCCTGCGGCTCGATCGAAGAGAAGATGGGCATCCACGGCAATTCCACCTGCGTGATGAACTATGACGGCGCGACCGGCTGGCTGGTCGCGGAGCAGAACCGCGGCCTGCAGGCGATGTTCACGATGATGAACGAAGCGCGGCTCGGCGTCGGCGTACAGGGGCTGGCGCTGTCGGAGGTCGCCTATCAGAACGCCGCCGCCTACGCCAAGGAGCGGCTTGCCGGGCGCGCCTTGACCGGCGCGAAGTTCAAGGACAAACCCGCCGACCCGATCATCGTGCATCCCGACGTGCGCCGCATGCTCATGGAAATCCGCGCCTTCAACGAGGCGGCGCGCGCGCTGGTATTATGGACCGCGCTCAAGAGCGACGTCGCCCACCGCTCCGGCGACGCCAAGGAGCGGCAGGCCGCGGACGACCATATGGGCCTGATGACGCCGGTGATCAAAGGCGTAATCACCGACAAGGGCTTCGCCAACACGGTGACGGCGCAACAGGTCTTCGGCGGCCACGGCTACATCGCCGAGCACGGCATGGAGCAATTCGTGCGCGATGCGCGCATCGCCATGATCTACGAGGGCGCGAACGGCATCCAGGCGCTCGATCTCGTCGGCCGCAAGCTGCCGAAGGACGGCGGCCGCGCCCTGCAGGCGTTCTTCGCCGAGGTATCGGCCTACATCAAGGATCACGGCGCCGACGCGGCGCTTTCGCCCTACGTCAAGCCGCTCGGACAGGCGCTCGGCGAGCTGCAGCAGGCGACGATGTGGTTCATGCAGAATGCGCTCGGCAACCCCGACAATGCCGGCGCCGGCTCGACCGATTACATGCACCTCTTCGGCCTGGTCGCGCTCGGCTATATGTGGTGCCTCATCGCCGAGGCGGCGAATGCGAAGTCCGCCGCCGGCAATGGAGCGTCCGACCGCATGGCAGCGAAGCTGGCCACCGGCCGTTTCTTCGCGGAGCGCATGCTGCCGGCCTCCGCGCTGCATCTCGCGCGCATAAAAGCCGGCGCGGCCAGCACGATGGCGTTGCCGGCCGAGGCGTTCTAACGCTCTTCTCGCCCGTTACCGCACCGCACGCCGGCTGCAATTCTCCGCCGCTTGGACTATATGAGGCATCGACGGTCTCACACGCGACCCATCCTGAACGGTTTGACGGCCATCGGCCGGTCAGCCACCCTCGCCCACCGGGAGAGGGCCACCATGGCGAGGAGAGGCTATGCCCGACGCCTTCATCTACGATCACGTCCGCACGCCGCGCGGCCGCGGCAAGGTCGACGGCTCGCTCCATGAGGTGACCGCGCTCAATCTGGCGAGCCAGGCGCTCGGCGCCATCAAGAGCCGCAACGATCTCGATCCTGCGCTGGTCGATGACGTGGTGATGGGCGTGGTCGATCCGGTCGGCGAAGCCGCCGCCGATATCGCCCGCACGGCGGCGCTGGTCGCCGGCTATGGCGACAGTGTACCGGGCGTGCAGATCAACCGCTTCTGCGCCTCCGGCCTCGACGCGGTCAATTTCGCCGCCGCGCAGGTCATGTCCGGGCAGCAGGACATGGCGATCGGCGGCGGCGTCGAATCGATGAGCCGGGTCGGCATCGGCTCGGCCGGCGGCGCCTGGGCGGTCGATCCGACCATCGCGGTCGCGCATTACTTCCTGCCGCAAGGCATTTCCGCCGACCTCATCGCCACCAAATACGGCTTCTCGCGCGACGACGTCGACGCCTACGCGGTCGAGAGCCAAAAGCGGGCGGCGACCGCGTGGAACGAGGGCCGCTTCAGCCGCTCGGTCTTGCCGGTCAAGGACGTGAACGGCCTCACCATCCTGGCCAAGGACGAGCACATGCGTCCGGAGACGACCATGCAGTCGCTCGCTTCGCTCAAACCCTCGTTCACGCAGATGGGCGAGATGGGCGGCTTCGACTCGGTCGCCATTCAGAGATATCCGGAGGTCGAAAACATCAATCACGTCCATCATGCCGGCAATTCCTCGGGCATCGTCGATGGCGCCGCCGCGGTGCTCCTCGGCAACAGCCGCGCCGGCAAGCGGGCCGGGCTCAAACCGCGGGCGCGCGTGCGCGCCTTCGCCAATATCGGCTCGGAGCCGGCGATCATGCTGACCGGACCGATCGCCGTCACCAACAAGGTGCTGAAAAGGTCAGGCATGACGCTCGGCGACATCGACCTCATCGAGATCAACGAGGCGTTCGCGTCCGTGGTGCTGCGCTACCTGCAGGCCTTCGAGCTCGATCCGGCCAAGGTCAACGTCAACGGCGGCGCCATCGCGCTCGGCCACCCGCTCGGCGCCACCGGCGCCATGATCCTCGGGACCGTGCTCGACGAGTTGGAGCGGCGCGATCTGTCGACGGCGCTGGTCACCCTCTGCATCGGCGCCGGCATGGGCACTGCCACGATCATCGAGCGGGTGTAGTTCTTCCTTTCCTCGCATGCGGGGAGAAAGTCGGGGGCAGGGACCTATTCGCTTGGCGCGGAAGCACGGCAAAGTCCCCTCGCCCGGATTGCGGAGCGTGCCATCGGGCCGGCCACCTTGGGCCAAGTCCGTTGACAATCCGACCTCTCTCCCCGCGTGCGCGAAAAGGTGAAGACAAAGAGAGCAAAGCGAGCCCGCATGCCCAAGATCGACATCGCCACGCTGCCGATGGACAGCCGCTCGACTTATCCGCAGCCGCTCAACCGCGCGGTCTCCGGCCGCTCGCGCAAGCGGCTCGGCAACGCCGCCGGCCTCGACCAGTTCGGCGTCAATCTCACGACGCTCAAGCCCGGCGCCGCCTCGGCGCTGCGGCACTGGCACCGGAATGAGGACGAGTTCGTCTATATCCTCGAAGGTGAAGTCGTGTTGATCGAAGACGACGGCGAAACCGTGCTCAGGCCGGGCGACGCCGCTGGCTTCAAGGCCAACGTGAGCAACGGACATCATATGGTCAACAAATCGAGCCGCGATGCGGTCTATCTCGAAATCGGGACGCGCTCGCAGCACGAGCGCGCCGAATATCCCGATGTCGATCTGGTGATGATCCGCGACGATCAAGGCGCGCG
>JASHPW010000121.1 GCA_030037895.1 Xanthobacteraceae bacterium
GCCACCGGTTGCCGAGAGCGCGCCGCTGTTCGCAATGCCGCCGGCAAAGGTCGAGACGCCAGAGACATTAATGCCGTAGCCGTCCGCCGAGATCGTGCCGGAGTTGCTGATGCCGCCGGCAAAACTCGTGGTGACGTCAGCGACGTAAATGCCGCTGACGCCCGCCGAGATCGTACCCGAGTTGCTGATGCCGCCGGCGAAATTCGTGACGTCAAAGACCCTAATGTCGGTGCCTGCCGAGATCGTGCCGCTGTTGCCGATGCCGCCGACGAAATTCGTGACGTCAAAGACGTCGATGCCGTGGCCGCCCGCGGAGATCGTGCCGGAGTTGGTGATGCCGCCGGAGAAATTCGAGACGCCGACCCCGGCTAAGGTACCGACGAAAATACCGACGCCGCCCGCCGTGATCGTGCCGGAATTGCTGATGCCGCCGGTGAAACTCGTCGTGACGTCGTCGACGGCAATGCCGTAGAAGACCGCCGAGATGGTGCCGGAGTTGCCGATGCCGCCGGCGAAAGTCGTGATGTCAGAGACGCCAATGCCGGAGCCGCCCGCCGAGATCGTGCCGCTGCTGGTGATGCCGCCGGTAACGGCCGCGTTGTTGGTGACAAAGATGCCGTTCCCCAACGGTCCCGAGGTGATCGCTCCGGCGTTGACGACCGCGCCGCCGACCGTCGCGTTGTTGATGGTGATGCCGGTGCGGGTCGGAGAGCCGCCGCCGACCGCCTTGATGGTGCCGTTGTTGGTGACGCTGCCGGTGACGGTGTAGTTGTTATTAATGTTGATGCAGTTGATGGTATTGCCGGCGGTGTTGGTCACCGAGCCGGTTGAACCCGGTCCGACGAAAGTAAAGCTCGAGTTGCACGCCGCATAAGCCGCCGGCGCGCCGGCGCCGATCAGCAGCGCCGCCATCGAACTCGAGGCGAGGAGAAGGCGCAGCCGGCGCCGGCCGAATTGCGCCGGCGCGGCGGGCAAAAACTTCTCTTCGCGCCGCGCAGGAGCGCGCCGCATGGGCCTTCCCCGTCGCCCGTTTCGGGTCACACTGACGCTTCCCCGCGCCGCCCCCACTCGCACGGTCCCTTGGAATAATTACTACTAGGGGTTGGCCGCTATTGGCAATTGCGAAGCGGCGTTGGCCACACCCGAAGCCGCGATTCTTGTCCACTGTGGCTTAATGGCAACAGGGGGAGCCGAATTTCCCTTCGGCGCCGCGGCTCGGCGCACGCTCGCCCCGCGCTCCCTCGCCCCGCTTGCGGGGAGAGGGTGGCGACGTCGCGCGCAGCGCGGCTGAGCCGGGTGAGGGGGCGACCCGCAGGCTTGGACTTCGCGGAAAACCCCTCACCCGCCATCCTCGCTTGCGCTCGGATGGCGACCTCTCCCGCACACGGGAGAGGTGAAACACATCCATCTCGCGCCACGCTCATTCTCTCCGCGCTCACTCTGTGCGCTCGCGCTCACTTTCCGCGCCTACCGGGAGAGGTGAAACACATCACGGTCCCGCGCTTTCCACACCCGCTCCCGCCGGCTCTCGCCAGCATGCACGCACCTCGTGTATCGTGACACCATTCTAATTTAGCGCGTGGGCGAGGAGCGCGCGATGGCAGGCGAGGGCAATCCGCAAAGTCGCGCGCAGGCCGGTACGCGGACTTGGCCGGTCGGGGGAACGCGGCAAGCGTGGGGCGCGGCGTGGCCAAGCCGCGAATTCGTCGTCCCGGCGCGGCTGCGCGAATGGGCGAAGGCGGAGGTCGGTGCCGGCCGCCTGTTGCCGTGGTTCGCCGTCGCATTCGGCGCCGGCATCGTCCTTTATTTCACGGCGGAGCGCGAGCCGGTTTGGTGGGCCGCAACCGCGTTGGCCGCGGTCGGCGCAGCGGCCGCCGTGCTGGTGCGCCGGCATCCGGTCGGCTTCGTGCTCGCGCTCGGTTTCTTCGCCGTCACCGCGGGCTTTGCCGTCGCCACGCTGAAAACGGCGCTGATCGCGCATCCGGTGCTGCGGTTCCAGGTGTCGGGCGTGTCGCTCGCCGGTTTCGTCGAGCTGCGCGAGGAGAGTCAGAAGACCGACCGCTTCGTCATGCGGGTCGAACGGATCGGCGGCAGCCGCCGGATGCCGGAGACGCCGCAGCGGGTGCGGCTTTCGGTGCGCCGCGGCATGGCGCCGCCCGCCGGCGCCTTCGTCGAGCTGAAAGCGCAGCTTGACCCGCCGCTGCAGCCGCTCAAGCCCGGCAGTTATGATTTCGCGTGCGACCTTTATTTTCAGCGCATCGGCGCCTCCGGCTTCGTGCGCGGCGCCATCAAAATCATCGCGCCGCCGGCGGCGGCCGGCCTGCGATTGCGCGCCAACGCCGTCGTTCAGGGGCTGCGCGACGCCATCGACGCCCGCATCCGCTCCGTCGTGCCGGGTGATCCCGGCGCCATCGCCTCGATGCTGATCACCGGCAAGCGCGACGCCATTGCGGCCAATGTCTACAACGCGATGTTCGTGTCCGGCATCGGCCACGTGCTGTCGATCTCCGGTTACCACATGGCGGTCGTCGCCGGCGTCGTGTTTTTCTTTTTGCGCGCGCTGTTGGCGCTGATCCCGGGCGTCGCCGAGCGCATGCCGATCAAAAAATGGGCGGCGTTCGCCGCGCTCGGCGTCACCGCTTTCTATCTGGTGCTCTCCGGCGCCGAGGTGGCGACGCAACGGTCGTTCATCATGATCGCGATCGTGCTCATCGGCGTCATGCTCGACCGGCCGATCCTGACGCTGCGCACGGTGACGATCGCCGCGCTCATCGTCCTCCTCTTCGCGCCCGAGGCGGTCGTGCATCCGAGCTTCCAGATGTCGTTTGCGGCGACGCTGGCGCTGGTCGCCGCTTACGCGCGCGGCCTGCCCTGGACGCGGGCCGGCGTCGACACTTCGCTCGGCGCCCGCGCGGCGCTGTGGGGCGTGAACGAGATCGCAAGCCTCATTCTCGCTTCGCTGGTCGCCGGCCTCGCCACCACGCCCTACGCGGCCTACCACTTCCACCGTCTCGCGCCTTATGGCGTGTTGGCGAACCTGCTCGCCATGCCGGTCGTCTCCGCCTGGGTGATGCCCATGGGCCTTGTCGGCATTCTCGCCATGCCGTTCGGCTTCGACAGCGAGTGTTGGCGGCAAATGGGCTACGGCATCGAGTGGATGGACGCGGTCGCGCTCTGGGTGGCGAGTCTTCCCGGCGCATTCGGCCGCGTCAACGCGTTCGGCACCGGGCCGCTCCTCTTGGCGACCGCGGGCTTGCTGGTGATCGGGCTTCTGAAAACGCCGCTGCGCTGGTTCGGCGGCTTGCTCGCGCTCACGGCCGTCATCTTCGCGGCGCGCACGCCGGTGCCGGACGTCCTTGTCGCCGGCGACGGACGCACCTTTGCCGTGCGCGGCGCCGACGGCCGGCTCGCCTTCCATCACAGCCGCGACACGTTTGCGATGCGCGAATGGCTTGCCGCCGACGCCGACGGCCGCGACGTGCGCGATCGCGGACTTGGCGCGGGCATCGTCTGCGATCCGTCCGCCTGCATCGGCAAGCTCGCCGACGGCCGCCTCGTTTCCTATGTGCTCGCGCCCGATGCGTTCGAGGAGGATTGCCGGCGCGCCGTCCTCATCGTGACCACGCGCGAAGCGCCGCCCCATTGCGCGGCGATGGTGTTGGGGCGCAGTCTCTGGCGCGCGCGCGGCGCGCTGGCGCTCTATGGCGACGGCTCCGGCTTCACGATCGAAGCCGCGCGTGCGGAGGGTTTTGACCGGCCCTGGGCGCCGGCTGCGCTTTCCCGTACTGCTCCGACTTCGACGTCGCCTGCATCCCGGCGGCGCGACGCGACGCCGCGGCACGAGAACCTCGAAGCGGACGATTGAGCGGATCAATACCGCCGGAACAGCCCCACCAGCTTGCCCTGGATGCGCACGCGGGTGGGCGGCAGGATGCGCACCTCATAGGCGGTGTTGGCGGGCTCGAGCGCGATCGAGGCGCCGCGGCGGCGGAAGCGCTTGAGGGTGGCTTCCTCGTCGTCGATCAAGGCGACGACGATGTCGCCGGTCTCGGCGGCGTCGGTGCGCTTGAGCAGCGCGATGTCGCCGTCGAGGATGCCGGCTTCGATCATCGAGTCGCCGCGCACTTCGAGGGCGAAATGCTCGCCCGTGCTGAGGAGATCGGGCGGCATATTGATGGTGTGGCTGCGGGTCTGGATCGCTTCGACCGGCGTGCCGGCGGCGATGCGGCCCATCACCGGCACGGCGACCGGCCGACCGCCTTCGTCCTCCGCGGCGGTGCGCACGCGGCCGAGATTTCCCTCGATGACGCTCGGCGTGAAGCCGCGGGAGCGGCCCGAGGTGATGCCGTGCGCGACCGATTCGGGGAGCTTGATCACCTCGATGGCCCGCGCCCTGTTCGGCAGGCGGCGAATGAAGCCGCGCTCCTCGAGCGCCGTGACCAAGCGATGGATGCCGGACTTCGAGCGCAGGTCGAGCGCGTCCTTCATCTCATCAAAGGAAGGTGGGACGCCCGCTTCTTTGAGGCGCTCGTGGATGAACCGCAAGAGTTCGGCTTGCTTGCGCGTGAGCATCGGCGCTTCCCCATCTGGCGGCCCGGCGGCCGAAACAAATCATGAACAGACACTATCCGTTCCATATGTGTTCCGCAACCATTTAATTGGCTACGTTACACTTGACAACCCCATACGCTAGGCATAGTATTGAGGCCATAGGAGATTCCCATGGCCAACTCGGTCCTTTCCGCCCCTCACTTCCACAATGAGGAAGCCGCTTTTGCCTACGTCGAGGCTCACCTTTGGCCGAATGGACCGACGTGCCCCCACTGCGGCAACAGCGACGACAAGCGAATCGGTCGCCTGACGGGAAAGACTAGCCGTCCGGGCTTGCGCAAGTGTTACGCCTGCCGGAAGACCTTCACGGTGCGCGTCGGCTCGATCTTCGAAGACAGCCATTTCCCGCTGCATCTCTGGCTTCAGGCGATCCAACTCATTTGCGCCAGCAAGAAGGGGATGAGCACCCGCCAACTTCAGCGGACCTTCCTTTGCAGCATGAAGACCGCTTGGTTTCTCGGCCACCGCATCCGCGAGATCATGGACCTCCCGATCCCGGCGGCCAATTCGCCGCTGGGCGGCGCTGGCAAGACCGTGGAAGCCGATATTGCCTTCGTTGGTCGCAAGCCCGGCATGAAGGTGAAGCAAGGCGCCGGTCACATGAACCCGGTGTTTACGCTGGTCGAGCGCGACGGCAAAGCCAAGTCGGTCCACCTGCCGAACGTGCGCGCCGAGAACTTGGAGGCCGCCTTGGAGCAACACGTTTCAACCGAGAGCCATTTGATGACGGACGAGGAACACGCCTTCACCGCTCTCGGCTGGAATTTCGCGTCGCACAACACCGTCACTCACAGCAAAGACGAATACGTGCGGCGCGACGGCGACAAGGTCATCACCACCAACACCGTAGAGGGCTTCTTTTCGATCCTGAAAAGGGGCGTTTATGGCGTGTACCAGCACGTCAGCGAAGCCCACCTTCGCCGTTATCTGAAAGAGTTCGATTTCAGATATTCGAACCGGGAGCGGCTTGGCGTTGATGACGTTGCCCGCGCTTCGCTCGCCCTGAAAGGCGCCAAGGGGCGTCGACTCACTTACGAAACAACTCACTGACCGGAACGCCAAGGGCGAGCGGCATCCCCGACATCGCCCGCGCCATCGGTCGGGACGCGATCCCGGCAGCTAGAATTGCCTTTGGATGGCGGCGAACAATAGGTATTCTTTTCGACAATAGCCTGCTACAATTTGACAGGGTATTCGCGGAGATGGCATGCCCACTATCGACGAGATGTTTCCTCCTTCCCCGCGTGAGCACTTTGAAAAAGCTAAGCTCGCGTTGCAGCAAGTGGTTTGCAATATTCAGTTTCCCCGACAGTTGAGGCTTGAGAATGAGTCTCCTGCCGCGTTCCAGGATTCTATCAAACAAACGTTTCCTCTCTACCAAAAAGGGCAAGCAATCGAATTGCCACAAGGCGTGCAGATTCCACAGCAAGTACTTCAATTGATGGCCGCTCAAGCGGTTAATCCGCAGCACCAGTTTCTTACTGAAGATAAGAAATCAACCGTTGCCCTGACCCCAGAAACTCTGACATATACATCCCGATCGTATACAAGCTGGGAAACTTTTAGATCTGGCCTTCAGCAATCCTTGAGCGCGTTGAACCGCGAATACGGCATTCCGTTTTTTTCCAGAATCAGCCTGCGCTATGTAAATGTCATAAACAAAAATCAACTCAACTTAGGAAACCGCCGCTGGGCAGACCTTCTGAAAACTGATTTTATTGGAAAATTTCCATTGGAGCAATTTGAAGATAGCACCCAACATATCGCTCTAAACATGAGGTTGAGATTGCCTGACGGGACAGGCACGGTAACGATCCAGCATGGATTCGTGTTTGTGGTTGGCACGCAACGAACTGGCCGATCATACCTGTTGGATTTCGACTTTCACGAACAGCCAAAGATCGAGATCAAGGATGCCGAACCAAGACTTGACCATTTTCACGAACTCGCCGGTCGCGCGTTCCGTTGGTCCATTGCCGGCGAACTTCGAACCGCATTGGGCCCAATACCTGTCGCAGATCGAGGAGACACAAAACGGGTGGCAAACGCCACGCAGTGAGTTCGATTCTCTCGTTACGATCATTCAAAGTGCCGATGCAGTCGGTGCCGGAAATATTTGTTTGATGTGGGCGGGACAGCCGCCCGCTAGTGCAATGCGGTTGGACGGTAGTATTACTATTTCCGCAAATTTGGATGATCCGGAGCAATTCGAAAGCGCGCTCTATCGAGGGCTTTCATTCTTTGTACTTAGCCGCATTCGCGATGATTTTATGAAGGATGCCTTTCAATCCTTATCTGAAATTTATCAGTGGCAAATAGACTCGGACAAAATCGTAGCATTGGAACCTCACCGCGTTGTCGATTACGGCAGCTCTGAGCTTCAACGAGTTGAGCGGCAGCCGTTTCTACACCGATGATGGCATGTTCGGGCTTGAGCGAATTTGGAATGCTGTTCGCCCCGCTGAACCTGTAGCGAGTTTCCCCTCCGGTTCGGGAATCGCCGTAGCAGCGCCGGTACTGGTGCGTTATTCAGTTGCGCTTGTAGATAAAGAATTAAGGCAAGGCGAAATTATCGCTGGTCTTGTAAATTACGTGGTCAAAGCGGACCCCGCAAACGCAGGTAAAGTTATAACGTCCGGTGTACAAATTCCGTACTCGATCGCAGCGACGCCCGACTGCGATCTATTACATTCCTTTCACGCGATACGTGATGGTCGACCAGAACGGATAAACGGAGTCTTGTTTTTTGAAGCGGAGGAGGCTGGATCGGCAAAGAAGAAGCTCAACTTCGGCAGAAAAGAATGGGACTTGGTAAGAAGCAACCGATGGGAAGGCTTTCATCTACTCAGTGGTTTTCAGGCTGAATGCGATACTCTCGGTGAACAAATTCCGGATATTCTGATTGATTTTAAACGCTACTTTATGTTGCCTACGGAGGAGATATATCGACAGTGCAAGTCAACCGTCGAACCCAAGGCGACGCGGCGGTGTTATCTAGGGGATTTATGGCGTGAGCAAATGCAGCAACGGGCCATGAGCTTCATGCAGCGAGTAGGAACGCCAGGTCCCAACGACGAAAATTAAAGGGAAACGTAGATGCCGCGCAAACCGACAAAGCCCGACGACCCCGCGCAATCGAAGCGGTTCATCGAAACCGCCGAGGAAGTCGGCGCGGACGACGAGGAAGCTTTGGAGCGCACATTCAAGAAGATTGTACCGGAGAAACGGCGCAATCCGCCGGAGCCGGCGAAGCAGTAGTCGCTCACAGCTTCTTGAATTTCTCCAGCGCTTCGTCCCTGAGAGGCCCCGCCCGCAAGATTCGTGACATGATCGGCGAACCTCTGATGATCGCGACCAATCCATCGCGGTCTAGGTGGGCCGCGTTCATGTGCATTTGGAGAAGACTGGCGCAGTCCTTCCGTCGCGGCCGCCCTTCAAGTTGGTTCTTTTTGTCCTTGTACCATTGCCAGGCTAGCAGGTCGGCCGCCTGTAGGGCGTAGCTTTCGTCTTTGCGTATGAACGCATACCCGACGCTGATCGCGCGGTATTGCACTCGCTTTTCTGGAACATGGAACAAATCGTCCATGATCTTCATGGACTGCGGCGCGTTCTTGTGGCCTTGCTCGAAAATATAGGCCATCTTCGCGACCTTGGGATTCCGAGCAATCCAACTCCCGACGCCGGCCAGGATCGTATGGCAACAGAAATTATACGGGGCTTTGTAGCTCTTGGCGGCGATCGGATATTCCGCCATCACCGACATGAAATCGAGATTGTTTATAGTGACCGTTAACCCCTGGATCGCACGCCGCTTGATGATCTCGATCATCCTAGTAGCGACTTCGATTCGTTCGGCTTTCGAGAGGTTCGCGAATGGCCCGTTGCCGTGGGCGCAATCGACCATGTGAAAATAGGGCAGCTTTTTCCAAGCGAGAATCTTACGCCATTCTCGACTCAGTTTGATTGCCTCGCTTTTTCGGAAAATTAGTCCGGCGACGCAAAGGACAGGAGCGCCGTCGTGGGATGCGCTTTCATCAAAGAACGATTGGCACTCGACAGTCACGTAACCACCGAACGGCAAAAGGGCGGACAGGATAAGGTCCAATCCGTCGTCCGCCACCGGCTGAACGTTCTTTAACTTACCCCCGTTAAGTCGGCTTTCCGATTCCGGGATCGTACTCGGGGCGTTCACGAATCAGCCCTCATATCATATCAATCCTACCAGTTGGTGATGGGGTTGTGAAGTGTAACGTCGCCATTTAATTTGACGTGAACAAGTCGAGCCGCGGTCCAACGCCCGCTTAACGGTCGAGCGTAACGATCGAGCAGCGGCTGCCGGCAATCGCGGCAGGCTCGTAAGGCTCTCGGATGACAAGACAATCGGCCTTGGCGAGCGACGCCATCATGGAACTGTCCTGGATGGGAAAGGGCGTCGCGACCGGCCCATTCGGACCTTGCTCCAATGTCGCCCGCAGATAGTCGGCGCGCTCGTCATTGGCCGGGAGGTCGCAGCCGAGCAGCGCCGATTCGGCCGGCGGTGTGAGATCGGCGCGCCCGGCGAGGCGGCGGACGAGCGGCACGAGGAAGAGGACCGCGCAGACAAACGCCGACACCGGATTGCCGGGGACGCCGAGCACCTGCATCGCGCCGAGCCGCCCGTGCATGAGCGGCCGTCCGGGCCGCAGCGCCAGTTTCCAGAACGACAGGTCCATGCCCTCGGCGGCAAACGCCGCCTGAACGAGATCGTAATCGCCGACGGAAGCGCCGCCGGTCGTCACCAGGATGTCGGCGCCGAGATCGCGCGCGCGCCGCACCGCCACGATCGTGTCGTCGAGCCGGTCGGCGACGATGCCCAAATCGGCGACGGCGGCTCCTTGCGCGCGAGCGAGCGCCGCAACCGCAAAGGTGTTGGAGGAGACGATCTGGCCGGGCGCCGGTTGCACGCCGGGCGGCACCAACTCGTCGCCGGTCGCGAACAGCGCGATTTTCGGCCGCCGGTGCACCGGAACGAGCGGATGATTCATCGCCGCGGCCAGCGTGAGGTCGCGCGCCGTGAGCCGACGGCCGGCCTCGAGCAGCGTCTCGCCGGCCTTGAAGTCGAGTCCTTGCACGCGGATATGGCGGCCCCTGGCCGCCGATTTCTCCACCACGACATGATCGCCGTTACGTTTGGCGAATTCCTGGATCACCACCGTGTCGGCGCCGGTCGGCATCACTCCGCCGGTAAAGATGCGCGCCGCCTCGCCGACGCCGATCGGGCGCGCGAACGGCCGGCCGGCGGCGACCTCGCCGACGACTTTGAGCCGCGCCGGAACATTGGCCACGTCGGCGGCGCGCACCGCATAGCCGTCCATGGCCGATACGTCGGCCGGCGGCTGCGTGCGCAGCGCCTTGAGATCGTAGACCAACACGCGGCCGTCCGCGTCGGCGAGCGGCACCTCCTCGGCCGCCAGCGGGGAGGCGTGCGCGAGCACCCGTTCGAGCGCGTCGGCGACCGACAGCAACGTCACGGCTTACTCCTTCGCCCGATAATGGCCGCTGCGGCCGCCGCGCTTCTCGATGAGCCGGATGCCGTCGATGCGCATGCCGCGGTCGAGCGCTTTCACCATGTCGTAGACGGTGAGGCAGGCAATAGCGACGGCGGTGAGCGCCTCCATCTCGACTCCGGTTTTGGCCGCGACCTTCACCCGCGCCCGGACGGCGACGCCGGGCAGCTTGGCATCGGGGCTGACATCGACCTCGACCTGCGAGATCGGAAGGGGATGGCAGAGCGGAATCAATTCGTGCGTCCGCTTGGCCGCCATGATGCCGGCGATGCGGGCGGCGCCGAGCACGTCTCCCTTCTTCGCGTCGCCCCTGCGCACGATAGCGAGCGTTCCCGGCTGCATCACCACGCGGCCCTCGGCGAGCGCCTCGCGCTCGGTTGCGGCCTTTGCCGAAACGTCGACCATGCGGGCTTCGCCGCGAGCGCCAAGATGGGTGAGAGTCCGCCGCCGCGCCATTCCGTCACCGGACCGACCCCTCCTTTCCCTCCCTCGCAAGCGGGGCAGGGAAGGGAGGAGGGTTGCGCGCGATGAGCGCGCGCGTTGCCGCGGCGACATCGTCCTGCCGCATCAAGCTTTCGCCGACGAGGAACGCCGCGATGCCGGCCGCAGCGAGCCGGGCGAGATCGCCGGGCGCATTAATGCCGCTCTCGCCGACGACCACGCGATCGCCCGGAACGAGCCGCGCCAATTGCTGGCAGGTTACCAGTTTAGTCTCGAAAGTCTTGAGATTACGGTTATTTATCCCGATAAGCCGAGATTTCAGGTGAAGGGCCCGCACAAGCTCCTCCTGGTCGTGAACCTCGATGAGTGCGTCCATGCCGAGGGCGAACGCCGCGGCCTCGAGTTCGGCCGCGCAAACGTCCTCGACCGCGGCCAGGATGATGAGGATGCAATCGGCGCCGGCCGCGCGCGCCTCCACCACCTGATAGGGGTCGTACATGAAATCCTTGCGCAGCACCGGCAGGGCGCAGGCCGCGCGCGCCTGACGCAGATGATCGAGCGAGCCCTGAAAGGACGGCGCGTCGGTCAACACCGAAAGGCAGGTGGCGCCGCCGGCGGCGTAGGCTGCGGCGAGCGCCGGCGGATCGAATTGTCGCCGGATCAGTCCCTTCGAGGGGCTCGCCTTCTTGATCTCGGCGATGAGCGCGTACTCGCCCGCCGCGAGCCGCCGCTCGATCGCGTGGAGAAATCCGCGCGGCGCGGGCGCGGCCCGGGCCTCGCGTTCGAGGCTCGCGCGCGGACGCCGGCGTTTCGCCGCGGCGATCTCTTCGCGCTTGTAGGCGGCGATTTCGGCCAAAATGTCAGGCATCGTTCGCGACCGAGATCAGGCGATCGAGCCGCCCTTCGGCTTCTCCGGAGTCGATCGATCGGGCGGCGAGGTCGACCCCTTCCTTGAGGCTGTCGGCTTTGCCGGCGACCACGAGCGCGGCGGCCGCATTCAAAACCGCGACCTCGCGAAAGGCGGAGTCCTCGCCTTCGAGAACGCTCCGCAGCGCCTTGGCGTTCGCCGCCGCATCGCCGCCGCGCAACGCCTCCGGCTTGACCCGGCGCAAGCCGACCTCCTCGGGCAAAATCTCGAAGCTTGTCACGGCGCCGTCTTCGAGCGCGGCGACGCTGGTCGGCCCGGCAGTGGTGATCTCATCGAGCCCGTCCGAGCCGTGCACCACCCAGATGCGCTCGGCGCCGAGATTTTTCAGCACCTGCGCCAGCGGCTGCGTCCATTGCCGCGAGAACACGCCGATCATCTGCCGCCGCACGCCGGCCGGGTTGGACAGCGGGCCGAGCAGGTTGAAGATCGTGCGCGTGCCAAGCTCGACGCGGGTCGCCGCGACGTTCTTCATCGCCGGGTGGTGCGCGGGCGCGAACATGAATCCGATTCCGGCCTCGCGGATGCAGCGCGCGATCGCCTCCGGCGTCAAATCGATCTTCACGCCGAGCGCCGCGAGCACGTCGGCGGCGCCCGCGCGCGAGGACAGCGCCCGGTTGCCGTGCTTGGCAACGGGAACGCCGGCGCCGGCGACAATGAACGCGGCGCAAGTCGAGATGTTGTACGAGCCCGAGGCGTCGCCGCCGGTGCCGACCACGTCGATCGCATCGGGCGGCGCGGCGACGCGCAGCATCTTGGCGCGCATGGCGCTGACCGCGCCGGTGATCTCCTCGATGGTCTCCCCGCGCACCCGCAGCGCCATCAACAGCGCGCCCATCTGCGCCGGCGTCGCCTCTCCCGACATCATCTGCTCGAAGGCGTCCGCCGCTTCCTCGCGCGTGAGCGCGGCGCCGGTCGCGACCTTGCCGACGAGCGCCCTGAAGCGGTCGGTCACGGCGAAATCCTCAATT